>CAIJTV010000481.1:0-3005 GCA_903823635.1 uncultured Planctomycetaceae bacterium | reverse complement strand
TCAATGGGAATTATTCCTGGGACCACAATTTGTGGTTTGTCGGATGGTGCTGCATGGCCGGTGAAGAATGCAATCAGCAAGTTCCGTGGTGACTTCGAAGAATATATCAACAGCAAACGAGCCACGGTGACGTCGGCTCAGAAGCTAATGGAAGCACATTAGTCAACGAGTTTGGAAAATCGGCGTCCGGAATCGAAAGCCCGCCAGAATTTGGCGGGGCAGCAGAGTTTTGGTTCCTGACACCTTTTCCTGATACTTTGTGGGTAATTTGAGATTTCAAATTTGAGATCTGAAATTTGAAATTCAGAACCAGGGATCGTCATGGCAACGGTGACAGTAAACGGTAAAGAAGTTGAGATCGGCGCGAGTGAGCGGCTGAACTGTATTCAGGCAGCCTCAAAGGTCGGCGTTGAGATCCCGGCCTACTGCTGGCATCCGGCCCTCTCGGTCGTGGCCAGTTGTCGCATGTGTCTGGTTGAAGTGGGCGATAAGAAACCGGACGGCACTGTGGCAATGCAGCCCAAGCTGGTTCCGGGCTGTCAGACTCCTGCAAAGGACGGAACAGTCATTATCTCTGACAGCCAGAAGGTCAAAGACGCGCGAAAAGCGACGCTGGAATATCTGCTGCTGAACCATCCGCTCGATTGCCCTACCTGTGATCAGGCCGGTGAATGTTACCTGCAGGACTATAGCTTCAATTACGGTCGAGGCTACAGTCGCCTCAATGAGCCGAAGAATATCAAGCCGGACAAGACTTATATCGGCGATCAAATCACACTGTTCACCGATCGGTGCATCATGTGTACTCGCTGTGTTCGGTTTACTCGTGAAGTAAGCGGCTCGGCTGAACTGCAGGTTGTCAGTCGTGGTTCACATGAAGAGATTGATATTTTCCCCGGGCATCCGGTAAACAATCCGCTGGCTGGAAATGTCGTTGATCTGTGCCCTGTCGGCGCACTTTGCAGCAAAGATTTCCTGTATCAGCAGCGTGTCTGGTGGCTGAAAAGTCAGTCGTCTGTCTGCCCCGGCTGCAGCACTGGTTGCAGTATTACGGTCGATCAGAATGAAGAGCGTGTCTATCGACTTCATCCGCGGACGAACGAAAAGGCTCAGGGACACTTCATGTGTGACGAGGGTCGATTCGGCTGGAAGTACACGCATTCTGACCAGCGTCTGACCTCACCAGAGGCACGCACAAACGGACACGTAACGTCGTCTGACTTTGACTCAGTCCTTGGTTCTGTTCGAACGGCCTTGAAAAAGGCGGCTCAGGGCAAGGGTAAAGTTGCAGCGGTTTTGTCTCCATGGATGACAGTTGAAGAAGCCTATCTGCTGGCTGGCTTCCTGAAGAGCTTGTCCGGTGAAGTCACTCTGGCGATGGGGCCGGTTCGCATCGAAGGCAAAGACGATCAGTTCCCGAAGGACGTCAAAGGCAACGTCGTTGAGCCTGTGAAATTCACCATTCGCGCCGAGAAGGCTCCGAATCGTGCTGGCGTTGAAGCCGTACTGAGCCACTTCGCTGGCGACGTCATGCCATTTGAAGAACTCCTTCGACTTTCATCAACCGGAAAATTCAGCGCGGTCTACCTAGTCGGCGGAGATCCGGAAGGCTGGATCAGTGAGATTCAGGCGGAAGCATTCAGCAAGATCGAAACTGTGATTGTGCAGGACATCCTGTCGTCTCCGGTTTTGAAACACGCCACCCATGTACTGCCCTCGGGAACCTTCGTCGAGCGTGAAGGTGTGTTCGTGAATCATAAGGGGCTGGCTCAAATGATTCGTCGATCTGTGCGAGGACCTGACGGGACTCGTCCGGATGGACGACTTCTGTGGGAGCTTGCGGAACGATCGGGACTCATTCAGACGGATACATTGCGAAGTGAGATTGCTTCAGCGATTCCGGCGCTGGCTGTGATCAGTAATGCGGAACTGAAGGTTAATGGCGTTCTTTTGGACGAGGCCGTCGTCGCTGTATGAAAACAAAGGTGAGCGGAAGGTTTTAAACGAGAACTTTCCGATTGATCGCCAAAGGCTCGGCGGACCTTCATCTGGCCCTGCCAGTTGCCGAATGAGGACATAAATTTTATGCCAGAGATTCTGATTACTCTTTTGACCATCGGTGTTGTCGTCGCGGCGATTCCGGGGGTTTGTAACTATTTGATTCTGCTCGAACGCAAATTGTCGGCCTGGATGCAGGACCGCATTGGTCCCAACCGCGTGGGTCCCATGGGGCTGTTCCAGCCTCTGGCTGACGGCATCAAACTGCTTTTGAAAGAAGAAGTTGTTCCGCCGCATGTCGACAAAGTGCTTTATGTATTGGCCCCTGCCCTGTCCGTGTTTACCGCGATGATGGCGTTTGCCGTAGTGCCATTCGGCCCTGTCGACGATTCAGTTCCCAGCTTCCTGCGTTTCATCATTGCTCCAAACATCAATATCGGTCTGATTTTCATCTTCGCGATCACCAGCCTCGGTGTCTACGGAATTGTTTTGGGTGGCTGGGCGTCGAACAACAAGTACAGTGCTCTCGGCGCGATGCGAGCCAGTGCTCAGGTCGTCAGCTACGAGATTCCGCTGGGGATGTCAGTGCTCGGTCTGGCACTGATGTCCGGAACGCTCAACCTTGAAGAACTGATGCATCAGCAGACTCAGGGCGGGATCATGAGTTGGAACATCTGGTTCCAGCCTTTGGCCGCCATCATGTTCTTCACTGCGTCTCTCGCAGAGGCCAACCGCTTGCCATTCGACCTTGCAGAATGCGAACAGGAATTGATCGGTGGCTGGCACACGGAATACAGCGCGTTGAAATGGGCGTTGTTCTTCCTTGGCGAATACACGCACATGATCACGATCAGCTTCCTGACATCCATTTTGTTCCTTGGCGGCTGGAACATGCCGTTTATTGCTGAAGCGTCCAGCAACTATCCTGGCGTATGGCTGGTGAAACTACTGGTCCTGTTCGGCAAAGCGTTCTCGTTCATCTGCCTGATGATCATGCTTCGCTGGAC
>CAIJTV010000480.1:0-3335 GCA_903823635.1 uncultured Planctomycetaceae bacterium | reverse complement strand
CGAACAATCTGATTGGATCAGAGCGCAGGAAATCAGGCAGTTCCTGCCGCCATGAGCATCAAGACGCCAGCCGGTTGCAGTTCTAACAGCACAGGAACGGTCAGTTCACTGCCGAACGCCGTGCGACCCACATATTCGCTCGAATCCGTCCGATCAGGACATGTCACGCAGAGTCTTTATTTTCTGAGCCGCTCCCTGAGTTTCGAATCCAGTTGCCAACGGCCTCCTCGATAACACAACGGCGATTCCTCGCGACTTTGCTCCGAAGAATCGTTCGTCTGACTAAGCTGAGTCCTCGAGGTTTGCATGTCGTTTCCTTCCCCGATCAACAGCGCGGCTTCGTCTGCTCGACGATCCGGCAGTCCGGAGATTTATCTCTCGGCCTGTTTAGATACCGGTATTCCACTGCCGGCAAAGCTGCTGGATTTGGCACGTATGGATCTGATTTTTATTACCGACAGACCGCTGCGGTTCGGGACGGCTCTCCAATTATCGATCTATAGCGATTTCATCAGCGCCGTGACTCAGAACCGAGCCGTAGTCCACTGGTGTCGACCGCATCCGCTGGGCTGGCAAATCGGTGCCTTTCTGGGGCAACCGCTGCCAGATCGTCTGACAGAGAATCACTGGAACGACCTCCGCGGGACTTTGCGTTACGAATGTAACTGGAAAGCCTGGGTGCTGTGGGACGAAGGTGGTGAACTTGAAACCGTAAAGATACTCGACTATTCGATTGGCGGTTTGAGAATTGCCGCTTCGAGACACGTGGCGGTCAATCAATGCCTGACCATGTTCGGTTCGTCGGGTGGCCGCGATCGTGCTGTTCTCAACGGTCAGGTCCAATGGTGCCGCGACGTGGAGCAGACTTATCAGGCCGGAGTCATGGTGTTCGGTCAGCGCGGACGCGAATTGCCTAAGATGTTTGGAAACCTTGAAGCCGTTCATGTTGATGGCACAAGACCAGATCATCAACAAGCCGTTGAATCCTCGGAAACCCTGCGATTTGAACAAGTTCTGGAAGAACGCTTTTTGCCGGATGCAAAAGCAACACGCAAACGAAGCATCCGTTTTGACGAGAACTACGACGCTCCTGAGCAATAGAGCCTTCAAAAAAATACCGACATTTCGAGAAGACTTCGGTGATTCTAGAAGACTCCGGCAATCGTCTGGCCGTGATCCAGAACCGGCAGCGGTCGGCCAAACTGATCAGGCAGCCTGAGATCTGTCGAGATCCCCATCGCCTCGTAGATCGTGGCCGCAACATCGGCTGGCCCCCAGGGCTGAGTAATTGGCCAGGCCGCCTGATCATCAGAGGCCCCAATCACTTCTCCCGCTTTTGTTCCTCCACCAGCGAAGAAGATCGAACCGCACATTCCCCAATGATCACGTCCTCCCAGTGAATTGATCTTCGGTGTTCGGCCAAACTCCGTCAGAAATACCACCAGAGTCCGCTCCAGCATTCCTCGATCTTTCAGATCTCGAATCAGCGCCGCACAGGCTCGGTCAGTGCCTGCCAGATGATAACCACGGCGACACATCTCGGAGATATGCGGAAAGTTCTGTCCCGGCGCGTTATGGTTGTCCCACAGATTGCCGTAGTCAGGATCATAGCCATAGTCCACCATGACGAACCGAGCACCGGACTCCACCAGTCGCCGTGCCTGCAAACATCGCTGACCAATCTTAGTCTGACCATAGTCGGCGATGACTTCCGGCTTCTCCAGCGATAAATCGAAAGCCGATCTGACCGACGGTGATGTCAACAGATTCGCCGCACCCTCATACTGTTTGCGCTGCGCAACAGATTGTGCGGTTTCGTCAGCCTGACGCTGAACCAGATCCAGTTGCTGCCGCAGAGAAAGCCGAGATGTCATGCGTCCTGAAGACAAACCCTCCAATGGCTGCAGATCTTTGGGCAGCAGATCCTCGTGAGCTTCCGGGCTGGGGTTCAGTTGTTTCTCGCCAATCGAGAAGTCCGGCTGCTCGGGTACGCCGCCAACACAGAACGGAGCGTAGCCATTGCCCAGCCAGCCGGCGACAAACAAGTTATACGGCGGCGGTCCTGGACGAGTAACCCCGGGGATAGCGATATACCCGGGCAGCCCATTACGAGGACCATGAAGATAAGACACCACCGATCCCAGGTTCGGCTCTGAGAACAACTGAGCCATCGTGACTTTGCGGCCCGACAGCGTATAAGCCTGACTCAGCAAGTGATCGTTGCTGTCATGTGAGAAACTGCGGACCAGACAAAGTTCGTGGGCGATCCGCGCGAGCTGCGGCATCGGCTCGCCGAAATGAACGCCTGACAAAGATGTGGAAATCGTCCCGAGCGTTCCTCGGATTTCTTCCGGAGCATGAGGCTTTGGATCGAACGAATCAATGTGAGTAACACCGCCGCCCATCCAGAGAAAAATCACGGAGTCAGCTCGTGACTTTCCGGGCGCAACATTCAGAGAACTTTCTTTCGCCGCTATCCAATCTGTGGGGACGAGCGTCGCACCGACAGTGAGTGCTCCGACTCGCAGAACATCGCGACGAGCCAGCAATGATGCACACGGCAACAAGTTTCGGTCCGGGAGATTTCGTGCCATCAAAACCCTCGCTGCATCGACAAATCCAGGGCGCGGCCGGGCAAAAACAATAAGGCCCGTATTCTTCTGACCATAGAAGTCTACCCTTGTCACATTCGGACTCGCAACGGTGAACGATGCTGCAAAACTGACATCAACAAAGAATATGCCACCCCACTGCGCGTCGCAGAACACTTCATTCGCCGAAGAACTGAACGACTGGCGACTATTCTGGTGTCTACACCGCAGCTACATCCCGCTAACGACAACTCAGCGTTTGCGCTCATCCCGATGTGCTACGTTCTCTCATGCCGTCCGCGTTTAGGCGTTAACCCCTGAATTGCCCAACAGAGAGCATCCAGGTACGAGCGGCGGCGATTGCCGTATGAGTTTGCCATACAGCGAGAATTGCAAGACTCAGATGCAATCAACGCAAGAGCTGCGATGCAGGAGTTTGCTGCGCATTCGGTGCACAAAGCCTTTCCTGCCGATCTGGTTACGTGAAAATCAATATTTATCGTGAGTAAAGCGAAAAGGGGAACCACCATATCGAACTACATATTGCCCCCCGGATCGGGAGGAACATAGAGTCGCCCCACAATCAGCAATGCGCCCATCAGCGATCTCAGCCCGGAATGGACTCCCAATGAAGACAGTGATTCGAAGCCTGACCGCCACCCTTCGATCTTCGCTCCACGTGTCAGGTTCTACGCGACGTCGGCGAATGGCGTCCGCATTTCGATCATCGGCCCTCATTGATGT
>CAIJTV010000479.1:0-14151 GCA_903823635.1 uncultured Planctomycetaceae bacterium | reverse complement strand
CGCATCAAACGAACTCAATGGCTGCTGCTGACGTCTGCTCTGATCATGTCGGTGATGTTGATTGGATCGTCGATCGTCGTGACGACTCTGATCCCGCTGGAAGCACTTGCCCATGGCGGGCCGGCTTATGAGCGAGCACTCGCATATCTGGCCCATGCTGAGGGAGGTCTGAAACTCTGGCCATTCTTCGGCGAAGTCTTCGGCACGATGTACGACATGAGTACTGTCGCTATTCTCTGCTTTGCCGGGGCCAGCGCGTTGTCAGGGCTGCTGAATCTGATTCCGCGTTATCTGCCTAAATTTGGTATGGCTCCGGACTGGGTATCGGCAACTCGTCCCCTTGTGTGCGTGATCATTGTCGTTTGCCTTATCGTAACGCTGATCTTTCGAGCGTCTGTCGAAGAGCAGGGTGCCGCCTACGCAACCGGTGTGATGGTTCTGATCCTGAGTGCGTGTGTGGCGGTCACGATTGAACGATATCGAGAGCGAATCGGTTCAACGTGGGGCCGCGTGCCCTGGCCCATGGTCATCATTTCGATCGTGTTCCTCTACACCGCTGTCGACATCATGATTGAAAAATCTGAGGGACTGATCATCTCGCTGTTCTTCATCGCGGCGATTATGGGCGTGTCATTGGTTTCGCGAATCGTTCGCAGCGACGAACTTCGCGTTGTCCGATTTCAGTATGCCAATAACGACTCGAAGTTTCGCTGGAATACGCTGCAGCATGTCGAAATCCCTGTGCTCGCGCCTCATCGCCCCGGCGGTCGAACGTTAGACGAGAAAGAACGGGAACTGCGAATCTGGCATCACCTGGATGACGAGATCCCGGTCGTGTTCGTGGAAATCTCTCTTGGAGATACCAGCGATTTCTTTCAGGAACCCGTTCTGGACATTCGTCACGAAGGGGGCCGATACATAATTCGCGTGAGCCATTGCACCTCAATTGCGCCAGCCATTGCGGCTCTGGCGTTATCTCTCAACGGTACAACCAAGCCGATCGAACTTCATTTCGGCTGGTCGGATGAAAGTCCATTGAAAATGAATTTGGGGTTTCTCTTGTTCGGCGAAGGCAATATACCATTCCTGGTCAAGGAACTTCTCCGGGACGCTCAACCGGACGAAGCTCTGCGCCCACGAGTGATCATCGGGTAGTCCCAATCATCCTGATTTGTCGAATGGAACCGAAGGCGGACTGTCTCACTTTCAACTAACCTGCAACGCCGAGTGATTCCAAAATACTTTAGATCGTGAATAGAGGATTCGGGGATACCATATGCTGGCCGCAAACCTCCAGAAGATAGTCTCTGAAGTCTCACGACGTCGAATGCTGCAACTCGGTGGCATTGGATTGCCAGGAATGCTTTCGGCACCACCATTGTTTGGCGCACAACCATTGCTCGCTGATGGGGATGGCCTGATTGCAAAGGCCGATCATTGCATCGTGCTGTTCCTGAATGGCGGTCCAAGCCATCTTGATATGTGGGATATGAAACCAGAGGCACCTCGCGAGATTCGTGGTGAATTCGACCCCATTGCCAGCAGCCTGCCTGGGGTTCCTGTCAGCGAACATCTGCCCCGATTGTCGCAGCAGATGCACCGAGCGACTTTGATTCGGTCCATGCATCATAGCGTGAATAATTCTCACGCGGCCGCCGTCTATGCGGCACTCACCGGACATGATCGAGGAGAGCAGGGCGGCGGAGCAAAGCCCTCCGATAATCCTTCGCCGGGATCAGTGCTGGCCAGACTTCGCCCTGCGGCTAATCGTACGCTGCCCTACATCAGTCTGCCTTATAAAACGAAAGAAGGTGCCGGAGGTCCTCTGCAACCCGGATTTCTCGCGGGCTTCATGGGCCCCACGTTTGATCCTTTCTGGGTTCTGAATAACCCCGATGCCGCAGACTTTCACGTCGATAATCTTTCATTGCCTGAACCTGTCACACCTCAGCGCATGAATGATCGATCAAAGCTCCTGACGGATCTGGGCCGAGGACTTAAGAGTGGCCGCGAACCTTCGCTGTCCGCGATCGATGATTTCCAGTCTCGAGCCTTTGAATTGCTAACATCAGATGCCGCTCAAAAAGCGTTCGATCTGGATCAGGAAACACCGGAGATGCGGGCTCGCTACGGTCGCAATATCTATGGGCAAAGTACGCTCCTTGCGAGAAGGCTGGTGGAAGCTGGCACGCGATTCGTGACACTGTCATGGGCACCAGATGCCAATGCGACCTGGGACACTCACGGCGATAATTTCAACAAGCTGAAAAAAGTTCTTCTGCCGGAATTCGATGCCGCCTGCAGCAGTCTGTTGCAGGATCTGGATGAACGAGGTCTGCTCGAAAGAACATTGGTCTGCGTTCTTGGTGACTTTGGACGTACGCCCAAAATCAACGCGAACGCGGGCCGCGATCATTGGAACTCCTGCTACACGGTGATGCTGGCCGGAGGCGGAGTTCGGCAAGGCTTTGTGTATGGAGCCAGCGACCGAACCGGCTCCGTTCCTGCAGAATCCCCTGTTAGTCCCGGCGACGTCATGGCGACGATTTATCGTCTGCTGGGCGTACAGTCGACAACTCAAATCCTTGATGCATTGGGCCGACCTCATGAAGTTGTGCCGCAAGGAAGAATCATCGACGAAATTATAGGCTGACAGTACCACTCTCAACTGATGGCATCAGCTCTAATCCTGCCTGTTCCACGAAACTCAAACTCATGAAACCGTCGACTGCACTTGTTTCCATGGCATTGATGGTCATGAGCTTTGCACTACCAACCGAAGTGGCCTGGGGTCAGCAACCGTCTTTGTCACTGTCCCCATCAGCAACTTCATACGATTCCATTCAGGCTGCACTCGATGCGAATCCTGATCAAATGGTTTACGTGCCAGCCGGCGATTTTTTGATTTCAGAAAAGATCCGGATTCGCGGAAAGAGAAGTGGCCTGTTTGGTCCGGGAAAAATCATTCAGCAAAATCCCGGACAGCCCATCATCGAAATTGAAGACGCAAGCGATGCTGAAATCCGTGACGTTACGCTCACAAGGCCGGAAGGGAAAACAGAAACTCAAAACGAGGGAATTCTGGCCATTCGCTGTAATGATTCCGTGATCGAAAATGTTCGCGTTCTGAACAATCAGACACGTACCGCGGTTATCGCTCTTCGCGAATGTCGAAGTGCCCGCATCAGCCACTGCATCATCCGAAATTACATGCGGGTCAGTATTGATGATCGAACTGCCAGCGAAGACTGGGGCTATGCGTTCAACTGTACTGATGGTACTGGAATCAGCGTGAATCAATGCGTTGGTACATTGATCGAATGCAATCGAGTTACCGAAGAGCACTTTGTGCCAACTCCGGAAATCAAAGCCAGGTACAAGCTTGGTGACTATGTCCGGAAGAATGACCAGAAGGGAAAAATCATCAGCCAGGAAGCATGGGATGCAAATTATACCGACACATGGCAACAGGGGTCCGGAATTATCGTGACCGGGCCGACGATCAGTGATCAGACTCGGATCATCGGCAATCACATCGAGAACGCCGCTCAGGGAATCGATCTGCACTGCGATCATGTGCTGGTTTCAAACAACATCGTCAGCAATTCGTTTATCGGAATGAAGGCGATGCACGGTTCTCGCAATGTCCTCATCATCGGAAATCAGTTCACAAGAAACAGCCTTTGGGCAATCGGGCTAATGCCCGGAACTGCAGCTGACGAAAACAACGCCGACGGAGGATCCATCGTGGCGAATAATATTATCTCTGACTTTGGTCACGGCGATGCTCACTGGATCTGGGGCAATGATCGTTCGCCACTGCGATTTGATTCCGGGCAGGAAGCCGACGATCCGGCTCTGACGGATGTTCTTGTTCAGGGCAACCTGCTGCACAATATCGGAGCACCCCGTTATCAATATGCCGTGATCATTGCCGGTGGTCCGAATACTCCTCAGGGCCTTCACTTTCAGAACAATCTGCTGCCACCCGGCCATGGGGGTCTCTGCAATTCGGAACTACCACCCTGACGCAGATCGGCCAGGAAACGGACTCCTGAGGACCACAGTGCTCACTGACATTCGGACCTTTCAAGCCAGCTGCTTTCATTCTTGCCACGGACACGGATGCAGATTCTTCGCTATCTTTGGGCCTTGCCAGCGACCCTGCTGGGACTCCCGCTCGTATTTACAGCAAAGTTGACCGGCGGAAGAGTGCGCATGCGAGATGGAGTGATCGCTGTCAGTGGCGGAGCCTCAGCAAGACTCCTCTATCCATCATGGTTCCATCAAGGCGGCGCCGCAATGACGTTTGGCCATGTCATCATCGCTCGTGACGAGAAATGCCTGCACCAAAGCTGGAATCACGAACGACATCATGTCCGCCAGTTCGAACAGTGGGGATTGTTGTTGATTCCCGCGTACTGGCTGGTCGGTTTTGTCTTATGGTTTCGCGGCTATGATCCGTATCTCGACAATCCTTTTGAGCCGCCGCCGGAATAGCTCATATCCGACGGCACGAATCAATTCTGACCGGAGCTTCTCAGCATGAACCGAAAAAGATTAGGTACCAGCCCTCTGACTGTTTCCGATATCTGCATGGGAACGATGACGTTCGGCACGCAATGCGACGAGAAACTGTCCTTCGAAATCATGGATCGAGCTTACGCGGCAGGCATTGATTTCTTCGACGCCGCCGAAATGTATCCTGTTCCACCAACAGCAGAACTTTTTGGCCGCACCGAAGAAATCGTCGGCCGCTGGCTAAAAACGAAGCCGCGTGAGTCCGTTATTCTGGCCACAAAGATCACCGGTCCTGCGCACGGATGGTTCGTTCCGCCGGTTCGTCATGGTCACTCGGCTCTGGATCGAGTTCAGATTGTGCGGGCTGTCGAGGCCAGTCTTCGCCGACTGCAGACAGATTACATCGATCTTTACCAGACCCACTGGCCCGATCACGGCGCACGCTATGAAGATGTCCTGGAACCGCTGAACGAACTCGTCAAACAGGGCAAGATTCGTGTCATCGGATGCAGTAACGAAACCTGCTGGGGACTTATGAAGAGTTTGGCAGCCTCGGAGAAACATGGGCTCTGTCGCTACGACACCGTGCAGAATAACTTCAGTCTGATCAATCGCCGCTGTGAAAGTGAACTGGCTCAGGTGTGCCGCCGAGAAAACATCGGATTGCTTCCGTTCTCACCATTGGGCGGTGGTGTTCTGACCGGCAAGTATATGCACAGCGATCCCCCCGGCGCGAGGTTCACTGAATATCGCAAACTGGGAGAACGTCAGCAGCGGCTGGCGGATCGCTTCCTGAATGATCGCGTCCGTGAAACAGTGAGCCGACTTAAAGTCATCGCCGACGATATCGGGGTAACTCTGACAGCACTCTGCGTCGCCTGGAGCAAACAGCACGACTTCGTGGCGTCAACCATCATCGGAGCCACCACCGTCGCCCATCTGAACGAAAGCCTCGGCGCTGACGGACTGATTCTTGACAAAGAAACACTGCGGCGAATCGATGAAATCGATGTGGCCATTCCAACTCCGATGAAAGAAGACGGGCTGCGGCGCCTATAAGACATTATAGCCCTCAGTCGATCACCAGACATTTCGTTGCGGGAACCTCTTCAGCCGCCGGGCACAGTGACCGGCTGGCCGTTATGTCTCGCGCTGAGGCTCAGGATAAACGGCACGGCTTCCCGAGCCCACTCGGCTGGTTTCGGATACATCTCCGCGCCTGATGCAAAACAACTTTGCAGCATCTCGGTATTGATGATTCCCGGATTCAGCGGCACCGCGCACATTCCGTCGGGGAGCTCGGCGGCCAAAGCCTGAGTGAGTCCCTCAATCGCCCACTTGGTCGCGCAGTACGGAGCGACCTCGGCCGAAACCGAACGTCCCCAGCCGGAGCTGAAGTTGACGATCACTCCTTTGCGGGCGGCCACCATCGCCGGGACAAAATGACGAACCACATTCGCCGTCCCATTCACATTCACGGCCATCAACAGATCAAACTCTGCCGCAGAAATGTTCCACAGCTTCTCATTATGATTGATAATGGCGGCATTATTAATCAACAAATCCGGCGGCCCGAAATTCGCAAGCACTTGCTTGGCCCAGGCCTCTACATGTTCATCGGAAGTGACATCAAGGACTGAAAAACTGTGCTTCGGCCCCAGGGCTTTGCTCAGACGTTCCAGTTCATCCGCACCACGAGCACACCCAATGACGGTATGGCCCTGTTCTGCAAAGCCCGTCGCAAGTGCCTTCCCAAGGCCGCGTGAAACTCCGGTGATCACGATCGTGCGTTTGGTGTCTGCGACCGGTGCCATAAAGAACCTTCCAGTGACTTTTCTAAGTGCCGTACGGAGGAGCACAGTTACTAACGGATGCCAAACACTGTAATCGAACTGCCGATTCGTGTCCGCTCATCAGTCTTTCATGAATAAACGGCCCCTCACCGACGAAGCAAAAACTCGTTGGAATTCAATACAGCCCACGCAACATCCTGTAACGCAGTGCGGCGATTGGAGCGTGAATCAATCCACGTACGAACAGCATTCTTCTCCTCCTCTAACGGTGGTCGAGACAACGCTGACCAGTACAACTGCGATACAAACTCGTCATTGCTTAAATCACTATTCAGTGCCTGAGCTACGCTGTTCTGGTCGTCCCGCAGCAGTTCCGCAACCAGTTCTCCGCTAACCATTTCCATCGTCTGAGCCAGAGTCGTTTCACCAGTCCGTTCACACTCGCACGTTTGGAGGCGGCTGGGCTTACCGAACAACGCAAGGAACCGATCCCCATTCTCCGGCTTACTAAACCGATTGCCTCCGTTGCGAACACCGGTCATCTGCACGGCACGAGTCCCTCTCGGATGGCCGCCGAACTGGGCCGGCACTTGTAAGACCTGAGCCACGGCATCCAGAGTCTGCTCAGCCGTCAGCCGCCGAGGCACCGTATGAGAAAACATCGTCTCATCCGCACGGTTCGTGTCGTTCTCTTCAGTCGAAAGCTGATACGTCCGCGAATTGAGGATCAATCGCATCAGGTGCCGGACGCTATAATTGGACTTCACAAATTCCAGACGCAGCGCATCCAGAAGTTCAGGATTTGAGGCCGGGTTCGTCGCGCGAAAATCATCGATGGGATCCACAATGCCAACGCCCATCAATTGAAACCAGATGCGGTTAGCCTGTGTTGCGGCGAACCGCTGATTCTCAGGAGCACTTAACCAGATCACAAGTTGTTGCAGTCGATCTTCGTCTGCCTGCTGTGAGTCCGTTGTCAACACGCTGACGTCACCCAGAAAACGAGGACTCACAACCTTTCCAGTCGTCGGGTTCTTCACCTCGCCCTGATCTTTCATCAGCACGATCTGCTCACCGTTGAATTCGTGCTTGTCGTTTTCATCACGACGCTTGTTTTCGACAATCTTGTAGTCCACTCGGGCAAAGAAGTTCGTCCAGCCGTAATAGTCATCCTGCGTCCAGCGGTCGAACGGATGATTATGACACTTCGCGCATTGCAGACGAATCCCGAGGAATACCTGCGCAGCAGATTCTGCGCGCTCTTCAGGCGTTCGCAGCGCTCGATAAAAGTTACTCGGGGCTTCTGCGTATGTGCTGCCGCGAGCCCCGATTATCTCAGCGGTGAACTGGTTCAGTGGCTTGTCAGAAACAACGCTTTCTCGAATCCAGTGAGTGAAAACTTCGACGCCTTTGGCATCGAGTGTCTTGTCCTCCACGCGGAGCAAATCGGCCCAGCGGAGAGTCTGAAAGTCGACGTACTCCGCAGATGCCAACAACTCATCGATCAAAACGGATCGTTTATTTGGAACCTGTGAAGCAAGGAAATCTCGAGCCTTCTGCGAAGGTGGAAGCAGTCCAGTCACATCCAGATAGGCTCGGCGGAGAAAAGTCGTGTCGTCACAGACATTCGCAGGATTAATCTTCAGCCGTCGCAATTGAGCAAATACAAGATCGTCGACAAAACTCGCAGACTCTGGTGCTTTGAAATGAAACTCGGGGCGACTCGGTACGGACTCCACGCGTGACACCGTCTGCTGATTCAGATAGCGGACCGTGATGCTTGTTCTGCGAGAGAAGTCCGATGTGGCGAACTGTACGACCCCGCCAGAAGAAATTTGCACGGTCGGATCGGACGATTCAAAAACGGCAAGTCCAGTCACATCTCGACGTGACTGATCCGAGAAAGTAGCGACTGCTTTCAGAGTGATCGACTGATCCGGAGCCTGAAGCGTGACCATGTTCGGTGTCACCTCCAGTTGTTGCAGGACCGGAACATCGCCACGGTCGTTGGGCATACCGGCTGCTATCCAATCACGCAGCAGTCGATACTCGGCTGACGCCGGACTGAAACGCCGGCCTCCTTCATGCGGAACCAGCATCGCCGGTTTCTGCAACAGCAGGCTTTCGTCCGGAATCATTGCATTCGCTCGGCGCCCGGCCAATTGGCGAGTCAGCGTAATAAAGTCGGTCTCCGGATCCTGTCCTCGAAGTGAAATCTTCAAACCGCCTTTACCATTCTGATTCCCGTGGCAAGTACCAAGGTTACAGCCGGACCGAGACAGCACAGCCATCACTTCGTTGCGAAAGGACGGAGGATTGCGATGCGTCGTATCGGATGCCGGATTCACATCCTGAGCACAGACATGCATTCCATGCGTGACTAAAAGAAGCCCGGCCATCAATTGACCGAGAAGATTCTTTGGCCAAGCACGAGAGATTGGTGATGTCCGCAACATGATTTGTGATCCCGATTGATCCGGCGTTTTCTGAGGAACAGACATCGACGAAAAATCTGCGAAACACCAGACGGCCAGTCTGATCGCGCTGTCGTCAGGGGAAATCAGCAAATGCAAAACCACCATTCTGAGAAAGAGCGACTAAATGTCCAGCCGGATACTCAATCCAATCGCCGCACAATGATCTGAACCTGTCGGCAAGCGAATCGCCTTTCATTCCCGGACTGGAAAGCGACTTCATCTCCACTTCAACAGATCTCACACCCGGACCAACCAATACGATCGACACAAACAGTCAGGTCGAAACGACATTAAAGTCCAATCAAATCAGATTGTTGACTTTTTGCCTCGCCCACAAAATCGGTGAACCAGGATTTCAATGAGCCACACTCCGTGACTCCGCAGGCTTGATCAGATTCCTTCCTGATTCACGCCAGTGAAACGCATCCCGCGTTTATCGCTTTCCCCAGCTCAGGAGATGGACTGTGCAACAGCGTCTGGTTCAGGATCTTATGCGGATTAGACATGGTCATGTCGTTCCGGAAACAGCGACTCTTCGACAAGTCGCAGAACGTCTGATTATCAGCGACTGCGATATGATGGCCGTCATAGATACTGACGGTCGATTCTCTGGCGTTGTCTGCGAAAGCAGCGTCGTCCGCGCACTGATGACAAATCCCGAAGCCAACGCGACGATTCAATCTATCATCTGTCGCCACGCGGAATCGATTCGCCTTGATGCGTGTCTTTCAACTGTGCTGCCGTTGTTTCGCTCGTCAGCCAACACAGCCCTCCCTGTTATCGATCAGGCCGGCATTGTGTGTGGCTTGCTGATGCGACGCGATGTCATCGGCAATCTGTTGAATCGCCAGGCAGAAGCAGCCATGTCGGCTGCCGCGGAATCAGCAGCGTCAGACTCCGTCCATGCAAAGACAGTCGCTACACAGATTCGACCGCCATTTCAGAAATCTATGTCGACCCGCATCACACATACAGCCGAGACAAATCGTTCTGAAGCCAAGCCCGCCCAGAAGCCCCACTTTCTAAGCGGCGATGCCGCACGACGAGTTCTCTGGGAAGCCGAAGACCGATTGTAGTGCGATGGAACACCATCCTCAGATTGTGAGCTTGCGATTGCGGCTGGTTACGTCCCAGTACTCGGCGACACCACCATTCTCAATCACAGCGACCTTGTCATACAACGCACTGGTGGGGCAGACGTGCATCGGGATCGCCAGCATCACATCACCCGGCTGAAAACGATCGGCATCGGGAGTCACTAATCCCATATGCTCTTCGCTGTGAATCTCCTGCACAGCCGTCGGAAGCTCAGGAATAAACATGCGTGATCCTCGCGGTGGATCAGCTGCGACAGCCTTGTTTCCAATATCCAGGGTCACTCGATCTACAGCCGGTCGACTGATCACGCGCGTAACAATCGCTGCAGCGGGAAGGAATGGCAGGTCCGGGAAATTAGTCCCATAGCCAGCATCGTGAAAGACGCAGGTCCCCGGACACAGCTCAATTGATGGATCTGACATTGCGGCATAGCAGGGAAACGTCGGAGTTCCTCCGCAGGCCAGCGCTGGAACTTTGGCACCAGCGACCTCGCACTTTGAACGCAACTCAGTTACTCGTGGCCATTGCTGAGCCACCGCGGTTTTCCGCTCTTCCAGGTTAAGTTGTCGCTGATGACCATCGTAAACATGAAATCCGGCCGGTCGAAGGCCCGGCAATCTCGCAGTCAACGCATATAGTTCAACTGCACCGGGAGTCTCAGGAGTAATCCCGGTCCGATCCATTCCGACGTTCACGTCGAGCATCACTCCGATCGCAACACCGGCCGCTGAAGCGGCTGCCGACAACTCTCGCAAAGGACGCTCGTGATCATTCGTGACTGAAAACGCACACGTCGGAAACTTTGCCGCCAGTGCGACGATGCGGGCAATATTTGGCCCCACCGGATTGTAGGCAAACAACACATCTGTGGCTCCGGCATTGGCCAGCATTTCACATTCAGCGATCGTGGCGGCCTTATGCTTCGTTACTCCTCGCTGGATCCACAGACGAATCACCTGCTCCATCTTGTGCGTCTTGCAGTGAGGTCTTAGCCGCGATGGAGACTTTGCCATAGCCAGCATGCCATCCATATTGGACAGCAATCGCTCCTTGAAGATCACCATCGACGGGCTGCGGAGTTCCGACAATTCTGATGATGAGATCACTGGCAACGTAAAGGTCATCGTCGATTTCCTGCTGGCAAAGAGGCGGGCTATTTGTGATG
The DNA here is from genome assembly GCA_903823635.1 of uncultured Planctomycetaceae bacterium. GTDB lineage: Bacteria > Planctomycetota > Planctomycetia > Planctomycetales > Planctomycetaceae > SXXK01. Next base: position 3,097 of record CAIJTV010000479.1, on the reverse strand, counting down.
TCGTGCGGAGGCGGGATGGGCATTCCTTTGCCTGACCTGGATCTGACAGATGTCTCACCAGGGGCTGGAATGAAAAAAGGCTGCGATCTGATATCAGATCGCAGCCCTGAAATGTCTTAGTTTGCTGAGCCAGCGTCAATCAACCAACGAAGGTCTTTCGCTTGAGAGCGGCCAGACGCGACTTGGTGCGGGAAGCCGCATTCTTGTGAATCAGCTTCTTGGAAGCAGCCTGATCCAGTGCCTGTACAACAAGGCCGAATTCCTTGTCAGCCGCTTCCTGGGTTGGCTTCTCAGCCAGAAAAGTACGGAACTTCTTGATACGAGTTCGCAGGGCACCGCGCTGATGGCGATTTCGCTCACGGCGAACAAGAGACTGACGAAGTGACTTTTCTGCAGACGCTGAATTAGGCATGGCGTAAACTAGGTCAAAAACGTGTCAAAAGGCGGAAAAAACGCTCAAACGCAGGGCGAGCGCCGTCGCTCAAAGTGATTCGAGCGGGGCAGGATAATCGTGATCCCGAGAAATTTCCAGCCTGATCGGCCAAATGTCGCATTCTCTCCAGCAAAACAGACTCAAAGCCCGCAGAAACTGCGGATTCCGGGTCCCGGGAGATCATGATTGACGCTTAAACTCGAACAGCGAGTAGCCGAAATGGACAAACAGCACAAACAGCGTCGCCCACAGAATTGTTCGAGTTACCCCATGACTGATTTCTGAGCCAGAGAGTTTTGGCGTTACGGCACACCTCCACGAAATAATCGCAATCCCAAGTCCACACGTCAAGAGCTTGGCGATAAGCCAGGAGGAGCCCTTGTAAAGGAATCCCGTCGGCAGGATCAGCTCGCGGTGGAAATGAGAGTCCCAGAAGCCAATTCCAAGTTCCGCATGGGTCATCAAAAAAGCAAAGGAAGCGGCCACGGCAGCCACCGCGTAGCTGAGAAACGCCAGAAACGGTGTTCCGATCAGAAACGCGTACAGCACAGGAGTCCGAAGTAAGCGGTTGGGGTCAATTCCGATGGTCTTCATCGCATCCAGTTGATTTCCATAAACCTTGCTTCCTACATCCGAAGCCACTGCCGCCCCGGACCTGGCGGCAATCAAAATGGTGGCAAGAATCGGGACCAGAAAGCGGTAGAGAGAAAAGCCGGTTGCGTGCAACAGATTCTCGGTCAGCAAGGGTTCCGTAAACTGACGAAACGGCAAATAGCGAAACACAAAATCCTGAGCAACAAACCCCAGGATCATGCCAGCGACGGCCACATAAACACAAGCCGACGGACCAGCGACCAGCTTCAAATAGTAGACGGTATATCGCAGACCCCACTTGCGGCTTCGCCATAGCGGCAGCAATGACCAGGGCAAGCCAACTACCGATTCCACAAACTGACCGGACTCTTCCATCGCCGTCCGAACAACGCGGCCCGCCTGCGAGACCATTGAAATCTTCGCAAGGTCATTCGTCATTTCAGGCGGTGGTCCAAGAACTTCAGGCAGCTTGCCCCATTCTTCTCGAGGAAGCTCAACCAGTTTCTTCTGAGTGTGATCCAGCAGAATAATCCGATCCGCGATTCGGCTGAGCGTCTCGTAGTCATGCGTAATCAGGATTGATGTTCGCCGATGACTCCGTTGAGTTTCGCGAATAAACTCCGCAACCTGCAATGCCGTCTTGTGATCAAGTCCCGAAGTCGGCTCATCGTAGAAGACGACATCCGCCTCCGAAGCAATCGCGCGAGCAATCGCCAGACGCTGCTGCTGTCCTCCGCTGAGAACACTGGTCGGCCGATCCGTCGGTACGCGCAGCTCAGCTAAAAGCCCTGCAGCTCTGCCAGTCGACATCTGCTTTTGATCTCTGGTGTGATCCAAAGCGATCTGCACGTTCTGCAACGGACTCAATTCATCCAGCAGAGCAAAGTCCTGAAAGACGACTGCGACCGGATGAGTACTGTCAGATTCCGGTCGATGCGTTCCTTTCGCACTGACAAAGTCGATCTTTCCGGTGTAGCGAATACCAGCATGAGCTGGCTCGATAAGTCCTGCAAGGATTCTCAACAACACAGACTTACCGACACCGCTCCAGCCCAGCAACAGAATAAGTTCGCCAGCAGGAAATGTGATTGATGCGTCTTCCAGCAATACTTTCGTTCCCGCCGTCACCGTCAGTTGACGTAGATCAACACGCGTTCCCGAGCCATCCTGATTCGGAATCTCAGCCGGCTGAGATTCGAGCAGTGAAACATTGTCGGACAAAGGATAAGTCCCGAAGATCGCTCGAAGAAAAACGAGGCACCTCACGTGAGTGAAGGTTTCAGAGAAGTGCCTCGCGAATAACAATGAAGACTGCCAGTTGTTTCGTTACTTTGCGGCAGGTCTTAGATACTTGTCATTCAGTTTGTCGCACGACCAGAGCAATCCTCGCGTCACCAGGTCAAGATATCGGTCATCTTCGACCGTGGCGTTGTTGTGTCCCAGAGTCGTCGCAAAGACGCGAGTCTTCATCCGGTAGTTATTCGTCCAGACAACGGTGGCATCTTCGGAGCCCTCCTGTTGCCCCACAGCTAAAGCGCTTGCGGTTTCCAGCAACTTGCCTTCGCTGTTGTTGTAAAGTTCTTCGTTTACAGTGGTCCAATCGGAAAGCCCGGTCCGTATCGGATGCGTTGGATCACTGAAGTTCACATGAATCGGAGTCTGACGTCCGTGGCCGGTTGTCTGGAGTCCGGTAAATTCAAACCAGGGCGTCACAGCTTTTGGATAGCCTTCGCTGCGATAACTATGCATGCCACAATGCAGCAGCACGGCTGGCAGTCCCTGTCGATGTGGCTCCAGAATTCTGTCGATGATGGCCAGATCTTTGACATCGGACGAGCATTCATCGTGAATGACCACGTCGAATCCATCGGCCCAGTCGGCCTTTTCGTAAACAGGATTCATGTGGCCGGTGGACGTATCCTTGTCCAGCGCGATAACGAATTCGACATGGGCTCGTTCGGCAATGCCCTTCGCCAGAAAGTCTTTCTGGGCATTGTAATCGTGGCAACAACCGCCCAGAACAAGCAATGCGCGGAGCGGCTTAATGTCGTCCGCGAAAATCAGGCCAGG
>CAIJTV010000478.1:0-3931 GCA_903823635.1 uncultured Planctomycetaceae bacterium | reverse complement strand
GCTGGTCCGTCCGGGCAATCGACGATGTTGGCTTCCGAACGATTCCAGGAAGGTCATGAGTTCAACATTTCTCGTATGCGGCAGATCGGGCCGAACAAGTCTGTACTGGCCACTGCAGGTTTTGATGGAAGCCTGCGACTGTGGAATATGCAAAGATTGAGCAGTCGAATTGGCGGTCAGCAACAGGTCATCTCCGGACTCGGGCTGGTGAACACTTTTTCCGCTTCTCCTGATGGCCGGTTTGTGGTCACTTCAGGTCTGACGGAAGTAGACAAGAAGAAAGCCGGTCGATGCAGCATCTGGAAACTCTCCGACCTCCTGACAACAGTTGTTCCCACAGCCATGAATCATCTCGAGGGAAGTCATCGAGCGGAAATCACGGCCATCTCTGTGTCGCACGACAGTCGCCGAATTGCAACCGGAGGACGTGATGGAGTTCTCACCGTCTGGGACTCGGCAACAGCTCAACAACTCGCTCGACTGCGGGCTCATGGCAAGGATACGATCATCACGTCGTTGATTTGGCTTAACGATGGATCACTGCTTTCTGCGGGTCTTGACGGCAAGGTCGCTCGATGGTCTGTCGTTCCCAGTTCAGAAAGTCCGCCGACTACTGCCACCCCGGATGAACAGAAAGAGGCCGATAACTCCATGCTTTCAGCAAACCGCCTGGAACGAGTTGCGATCTTTGAGCGAGATAAGACGCCGGTCGAGCAGATGGCCGTTTCTCCGGATGGATCTCAAATTCTGGTGATCTCCGTCGAAACCGATCGCAAGCAGAAAACGTCGAAGTACCATCTTGATCATTGGCATCTGGATAACCCTGAATCCCGAAAGCGAATTGTTCCCGCAAAGGTTTCGGGGCAAGAGCCTCTTGTGCTGACATCGGCTCAGTGGTCTTCTGATTCCCAGCGAGTGCTGCTGTGTGCGGATGGAGCGGTGCAGGTTTTTGAGACAGACAAGTGGAAAGTTGTCCGCGTCTTTGCCGCAGGAGCTTCCGGGGCCAGTGATGCTCAGTTTGTGGAACGGACGGAAAACGACGTGACCCCGGCGTCGGATCAGATCATTACATTTGACGGGACGATTGCATCACTCTGGGATCTGACAACCGGGCGGCATCTTGTAAGTTTTCGCGGCCCCTACCCAGTGACGACGGTGGCCTGTGCGGACTTACCTGGCAATCAGCTCATTCTGGCAGCAGGCGAATCTCTTCGAGCCTTTGATGGAAATCCTTCGACGGATTCATTTGGACGTCCATTGTTTCATCTGCAGAAGGCCCACACAGGGCGAATGACATCGATTGCCGTGAATCCTGTCGACTCGTCGCAGATCATCACAGCCGGCGAGGATGGAAGGATTCTGCTTTGGCAATGGTCGGCGGCCGAACAGACGCTTCAGAAGATGACCAACATAGCGAATGTCAACTCCATTATCGCGGCCGCGAAATGGTCGCATGATGCAACAAAAATCGTATTCGTCAGCAAGCACGGGCTGATCGGGCTTGTTGACGCCAATGGAGCAAATCTGAAGACTTTGTCTGCGGGAAGTAATCCTTCTGTAGAGCTTTCTGCGGTCGATGTCTCGACCGATGGAGAATTCATTGGGGTGGCCGGACAATTCAGTGGTACCGAAGAAAGCATTGGCTGGGTTCTTCGTACGGCTCAACTGGAAAAACCAGAAGCAGCGCCGAAGTCCGCGAACAACGACAACGGCGTTCAGAAGCCTTCCGAGCCGCCATTTTTTGCAGATCACATTGAATGCAGCTTTTCTGGACATGCGGCAGGAGGCATCAAAGCCCTCGGATTTGTCGCCGGGACTCCGTATCTCGTTTCAGGCGGGCAGGATGGTTCATTAATTCTGTGGAACTGGAAGAACAAGTTACCCGGTGCAACTCCCGTCGCTTACGAAGCCTACAGGTTCTTCACAGACGAGGAAGTGACGGCTCACTTGGGTCCAATTACTTCACTGACGGTTTCCACTAATAATGAACTCACCTCTGCCGGTGAAGATGGAAGAATCACGGTTTGGAATCTTCCGCTGTTGCAGAAACGCTGAGAACGGCATAGCAATCGCCCACTTTGAAACCGGCCATCGAGCGGGTATCAGTTTCCGCTGCTACTTGGATTGGCGAGGTTTTGCGGGGAGTAATCAACCCACCTCTCTCGCGATTCAGAAACAAACCCTCCATGACCCCGGCCCCGAGCGGGATCTTACGAAGAGGCGGACAGCTTAAACCTGAACTGCGGACTGTTTCACACTGGTCTCCAGCACTGTTCTATTTCGCGGGATCAACCGATCGGTTCTCCATTTCGTCAAACTGAGGAGATTCCGGGAGGCGAAGTCGGTCGTCGCGTCGACGTGGGAAGTCCTGCAGATCAAAGGCTTCTTCGGATGCCTTGCCTGAATCTTCGTATCGCTGACTATTTTCCCGTGGTTTCAAATCGCGAGGATAACATTCATCCTGACACCAACGGCCGTGTGTCCCAATGCTCACGAACTGTTCTTCAACGAAACGAATTCCATGTGTTTCCAGTATCGTGCCTGTCTGACGCTCCAGGTCGGCAAGGCCTGAGTTGTACGAAGCAAGTGCTTGGGCTTCGGACGCCACGGCATTGCCCCAGTCTGTCAGGCCTTGCAGATAGTTCAGGAAATCTTCTAAGCCTTTCTCCATACGCCTGACTCGAACATCCAGATTCTCTTTCCCTGCCTGCCGAGCTTCACGAAATGCCTCAAACTGCAGAAAACTCTGATCAATCGTGCGTAGTGAAGTTGCCAGCAGATGTTCGATCTGGTGCAGATTCTGTTGAATCAGAGCTCGATCCTTCATGATCAGCAACTCGTTGTTCCGCACTTGGGCGCGCGACTTGCGCAGGCTGAGAGGAACGGAGAAATTGACACCCATTGTCCAGCTGCTGTTGTCTCCCAAACCGGACGACAGCGAGTTTCCGTTGATCACCCGGCCACTTAGGCCATCCCACCGCTGCAGTGCGACGGCATCCAGTTGTGGCTGAGCCAGATTTCGGCTTTGCACCAGCCGCTTTCGATCAGCCAGAAGGATCAAGTTTAGCTCAACGAGATCGGGGCGCAGTGACTGCGCGGTCTGATTAATTTCATCCCAGCGAAACTGCACCTGGTCCCGCGTGGGCGGGGTTGAAGGGACGATCTGGACGCCATCTGTTGGTGGAAGTCCAATCATATTTCTAAGCGCTGCTTCGCGCTGCAGAACATTAGCGCGAGCGGTCACAAGATTGGCCCGAAAAATAGCATACGCAAGTTTTGGCTGCGCAACATTGCTCTGGTCGGCCGAACCGGTTCGAAACTTTGCTTCCAGACGCAAAAACGCGTTGCGTGACTGATCCACCTGAATCTCTCGCGCCCACAGTTCCGTCCGGGCCTGCACGAGAGACCAGTACGCAGCAATAGTTCCGCGCACCAGCTCCTGCATGCTGTCCTTGAACTGAAAGTAGGAGATCTCCTGCTGCAGGCGCGCGATAACAATCGGAGCCGTATTGGCATCACGTCCCAGTCCGGCGAGAAGCGGCTGAGTGTAGCTGAGCGATGCCGACGGCAGATTGCGATTGAGAAACCCTGCGACCGCCGGATCATCCAGTGAGTTGGCAAAACTCAGGTCTACGGTTCCCCCGAGCGTATTCAAGTCGCGCAGTGAGACGCCGGAATCATTGCCCGCGGTCTGACTGCGAACGATGGAGCTTCCGAGCGCATTGAGCCCCGGAAACTCCGTGTGTCGGAAAGAACTGTTCGCAGAGAAAACTGGATCAAAAACGGCCTTCGCCTGATCGATTGGTGTGACGGCGATCGCGGTATCGTAGATCGTCTGACCAGTTGAGACGGCAGAAACACCGGCAAGAACACGAATAGCTTCTGAATGCTGCAGCGAAAGCCGGATGGCTTCGTCCAAAGTCATCAGCCG
>CAIJTV010000477.1:0-8162 GCA_903823635.1 uncultured Planctomycetaceae bacterium | reverse complement strand
GGCGCATTGGCTGAACTTGTTCGAGTTCCTTGGGCCGATGTCATGTTGATTCCTTTGCCTACCGGAATGGATCCAGTGGCAGCAGCGGGAATTCCTGACAATGTTTCAGATGGATATCGATGCGTTGCTGCTCCATTGGCCGAGCGGCCAGGCGCGCCAGTTCTCGTCGTGGGAGGACTCGCACCCTCTGTTGGTTTGTATGCAGGATGGCCGTCTGTCGCTGTAGGCACGTTTGGAGGAACTGTTGTTTCCGTGGACATGGTTGATAACGGCAAAGGCAAGTTTCGCTGCCAGATTCTTCCCGATTCAACGGAAACCGTGAAATGGCCTGAAGAACGATTTCTCCGTCAGGGCGTTCGTGCCAACGGCTGGGTTCTGCTGGAGCAGGTGCCGCTGTGGTTTGAAGTTTGGCGAAAGCTGAACGGCTTCCCACCGACCGTGGAAGTAGACTCGACAAAGAACCAAAAGGCCGCCAGCAAGGAAGAAGGTAAGTAAGAGGGCGTTAGGTCATCGCGTCCAACGAAACCAGGTCTGCGCCCCCTTTTGGCTGGCGACATACTGCCATGCGCCATCCGCCTTGGACGTTATCAGCCACTGCTTCGAACTATGACAACCACAGAAGCAGAAACGTTCATTCTGCCTGAGCGCTGACTGAACTCTGACGGTTTTGCCCTGTGTACTGATTCCGATCAGCACAACTGTGAATTCGAAGAACCGGATCACGCGGAGAATCAGCAACGCCGTCGGCGCATCCGAAGATACAAGGGAGCCCTTTTCGCTCGAACAGACCTGTCACGGATGACGATCGTTCATGAGCAATTTTTGCCGAATCACTATCGTACTTTTACTGCTGCCGGGTTGCGCGGGCAGCAGGAATGTTCGTCTTCCGCTTGCGGAAAATGCCTCCACCAAAGAGCACGCGCCGACCATTCGGCCGGCTGCTGACACTGAGGAAGATACTTCCTCGACTGCTGTCGTGAGTCGTAGTGAGAACAGCCCCGCATTGCAGGCTGCAAACACGAACTCTGATGCCGCCGCTGAATCATCTGTCACCGAGATGGAGAATCCGGCAGCCTCTGATAACACCGCGGCGGAGAATGAGTCCGACTCCGACGACGCGAAGTCTAAAATGATGCTGGTGTCCCTGAATTCTCAGGAAGAGACGCCAGCCCCACCTGCCACAACCAATGACGAAGACGTCGCCTTCGATCAAGTTCTGGCATCGGTCTATAGCAGCTATCCGCTGTTGCAGTCCGCTCTCTACAGCCGCAACATTGCACTGGGTCAGCAGATCGGTGCGTCCGGAGCGTTTGATACCAAGCTCAAAGGGGCCAGCGAGAACGGGCCGCAGGGCTTCTATGAGAACTATCGTCAGAGCCTTGGGATCGTGCAGCCAACCTACTGGGGTGGCGAAGTTTTCGCGGGCTATCGTATCGGTCGCGGAGATTTTCAGCCGTGGTATCTGGAACGTCAAACCAACGATGCGGGCGAATTCAAGGCTGGCGTGCAGGTTCCTCTGGCCCGCAATCGAAATATTGATGCGCGACGAGCAGAACTGTGGAAAGCTGGCTACGAACGCAGCATGGCTGAACCTGACATTCAGGCTCAGTTAATCGGCTACGTTCAGGATGCGTCTTACGGCTACTGGGATTGGGTTGCTGCCGGAGAGTATAATCAAATCGCAAAACGCGTTCTGGTTCTGGCGGAAGCACGCACAACCAGAATTGAATCACAAGTGAACGCCGGACTTGTGGATCCTCCGGAGCTCACCGACAACCTGCGACTGGTTGCCATTCGAAAGGCTAAAGCCGCTGACACTCGCCGCAAGATGGAACAGACTGCGGCCAAGTTGTCAGTGTATCTGCGTGATGGTTCAGGCAAACCGATTGTTCCGACAGAGGAGCAACTCCCCGGATTTCCTGATCCGTCACCCGTCGATGAGTTGCAACTGGATCAGGACATCCAGATGGCTCTTTCGAATCGCCCGGAACTTCGGATGCTGGATCTGCTTCGCCAGCAGACTCAGATTGACTATCGCGAAGCCAGCAATCAGCTTCAGCCGGAACTCAATGCGGTTGTCTGGGGATCTCAGGATATTGGTGAGCCAACAAGTTCCAAGCGAGATAAGTCGCCCTACGAAAGTGAAGCGTCGGTCTATCTTGATGTTCCCATGCAGCGGCGAAAAGCTCGCGGAAAGATGACCGAACTCCAGGGCAAGCTGGCTCAGCTATCCGCCAAACAGCGCATCACTGCGGACAAGATCAGCATCGACGTGCAGATGGCCCACGCGGCATTGACGTCAGCGTGGGACCAGGTTGTGAGCTCTCAGGAGTCGCTTAAGCATGCCGAGGATTTGGCTGCGAGAGAACGCACAAATCAGGAGAAAGGTGCGTCTGACCTCCTGAAAGTGACCCTTCGTGAACAGTATGCCGTCGAATCGGCTGAAAAGTATGTTGACGCTTTGAAGCTTTACTTTGAATCGCGAGCCGACTACCGAGCCGCCATGGCGTTGGACCAGATTGGTCGATAAATCGGAAGCGTTAACTTCGTTCATGGTGCCCGCTTCAGTCTGGCTGGTGGTTCAAATTAAGAACTGAATGCTGGGTGATTCAGACACGACGCGTTGAACTGCGAATACATCAACAGGCAAGAAAAATGGTCGTCAGAGGTGTTGCGTCGGCTTTTTTGCAGCCAGAAAAGCCAGAACGGGGAAAATACGGCCCGTAGTGCGATTGTTTCCGACCGGTCTTATTGTCAGATTGCTAAAACATTGAGGCGATTGTCAGTTGCCCTCGGTTGATCGTTTGAGTGTTGCGGCAGCCCGGTTTTCTCAGGAATTTTTTCCAGCCAGGGAGTCTGGAACCAATTTCTGCAGCATTTTCCACTGGTTACGTTGATTTTCAGTGGGAAAAGTGGCAAAGGCGTGGTTGAGAAGCGGATGTTTTGTCGATACACTCCCCAACTTTCCCGGTCCGATGTTGTAACTGGTCGGCCGTGGAACTGGGACAATTTTTCGATACCCGGTCTTCGAAGCAAGGATTTGTTTCGAGGCAATTTTGAATTCAGAGTGCGATTGGAGCGTTCACGTGTCAGTTGACAAGACTCTCAGGACTCGACTTGGCCTTTCTCGATCTCGTAACGTGCTGACGCGCGGTGAGCGAATTGCAAGGTTGATTGAAGAAGACCGCTTTGCCACCGGACGTAGTCCTCTGGGACTTCCGAAAGTTCGAGTCGCGAAGGCTCTGCTTGGCAAGAAGAAGAAGAAGACGGCTGAAGAAACTGCAGCAGCAGCAACTCCAGCGAAGGGAGCGGCCAAGGGAGCCGCAAAGGGCGGCAAGAAGTAGTCTTGCTTTGCCTGCCTGGATGAAACACATGAAGGCATTTCTGAACGTATCGTTCGGAGATGCCTTTTTTGTTGTTGGCCGTTTCTTGTTTAAACTAAAGATCGCTGGATTCGCAGCCCAGGGACCGTAATGAATAAGATTCCGCTGGCTTATCGAATGCGTGCTGCGGCCGGAACATTCCTCCGTCGCCGAATGCGTCGAGCGCGGCGCGAGTTTTTGGCGGCGGCCAGGGTAGGCTGTCGAGACAACCAGCAGGCAGTGCTTCGTGGCCTGTTGCAGTTGAACCACGATAGCCAGTTTTCACGCGATCGTCGACTTTCCCCCGGAATGTCGCTCAGTGAATTCCGAAGTGCTGTCCCTGTTGCTGACTACGAACTCGTGCGACCCTACGTTCAGCGTGTTGCTGCAGGTGAGCATCAGGCGTTACTGGGAAGTGCCAACCGACTGCAGATGTTTGCCGTGACAAGCGGGACCACTTCTGAGTCCAAGCTGATCCCGGTTACAGATCGGTTTCTGCATGATTATCGCCGTGGTTGGCAAATGTGGGGGATCGGGACGTATTCAGAGCATGCTCGACTGCAGAAACTGAACATCGTTCAGATCAGCAGCAGTCATCGCAGATTTGCGACGCCGGGCGGGACTCCGTGCGGCAACATCAGCGGACTGGTCGCCGCCATGCAGAGCACCATCGTCCGTACGTTGTATACGGTTCCTTCGGCTGTGGCAGAGATTGGTGATGCCGAAGCCAAACGCTATACAATTCTCCGAATGGCGTTGGCTGATCCTTATGTCGGGATGCTGATTACTGCAAATCCCAGTACGTTGCTGCAGTTGCTGGATCACGCCAATCAGCATGCGGAGTCATTGATTCGTGACATTCGCGATGGTGGCCTCAGTGGCTGTCAGCTGCCCGAGTCTGTTCGTGGTCTCATGCGAAAACGCCTGAGGGCGAATCGTGAGCGAGCCAGTGTCCTTGAGAGTATCGTTCATGAGCACGGTGGCTTTCGCCCACGATCATGCTGGCCAATGCTGGGAGTGCTTGGGGTGTGGTGCGGCGGGAGTGCGGCCGCCTATATTCCTCGCCTGAAACAGCAATTTGATGATGTGCCTGTCCGTGACCATGGACTGCATGCCAGCGAAGGGCGAATGACACTTCCTCTGGAAGACAACAGTTCCGCCGGCATCCTTGAAGTTCAAACCCACTTCTTTGAGTTTATTCCGGTCGGAGAATCAGAGTCGACTCAGCCAGTTGTTCTGGAAGCCCATGAACTGGAAGAAGGGCGTGAGTATTTTATTCTGCTGACGACCAGCTCCGGGTTGTATCGTTACAACATTCAGGACGTAGTACGCTGCGTCGGCTTTTATGGCAGCACTCCGATCCTTGAGTTCCGCCACAAAGGCGCGCATATCTCCAGTATCACTGGAGAAAAGATTGCTGAGTCACAGGTCGTGGAGTCCGTGCGAACCGCGTGCACTCTGACCGGCTTCAGTCCTCAGATCTACACGCTGACGCCGTGCTGGGGAGAACCACCGGGGTATACTCTTTATGTGGGACGACTGAGCAATAACCCTGCGAATCATCGCGCGGCTGCCATCGCAGCGAGAGATTCTGGCGGAAGTGATGGGGTTGGACGCGGGCCGCTTGCTTTGACCGCTCAGAACAATGTGCAGAGCGAGTTCGCGATAGCGGTGGACGAAGATCTTTGTCGCAGAAACGTTGAATATGGTGAGAAACGCCACACCGGACGGCTGCAGATGATCCGCGTTCAGGAGCTGTCTCCGGATGCATGGAAGTCATTCACAAATTTGCGTCAATCCGGTTCCGGAGGCAGCGCGGAGCAGTACAAACATCCGTGCCTGATGCCCGATCCTCAGTTTGAAGAGAAGTTTCTGAAAGCCTGCGGACTGCGATGATTCGCAAAACGGTGGCTGAGAAACCTTGCAGACCTTCCCTGTGAACCGTTAGATTTCAGGCGGTTCCGGGAGACTGTTTAATCTGGGGGAGCAGCGTGGTCTTCATCGCTGCGTGTCAAACAATCAAGGCAGGAGGCCCGCTCGCATGACATCATCTCATGGTCGGCGGATTCAGGGACGACGTGCATTGGCCATTATGGCCTGGGTATCGCTGGTGGTTGTGGCCTGGCTGTTATGGCGCGGTCAGCACTCTCGGATCATCCGATTTCAGGCCTGGGAGCCTGCCGCATTGCTGCTATCCGCGTATGCGACATTCCTTGCGATTTTTGGCTGGTTGTTGTTTTCTCCGGGGAAAACTTCTGCTGAAGAGTCCCCTGGCTTGTTCTTTGCCGGCATGCTCACACTGCTACCGCCGTGCTTCATCGCCTACCATCTGATGCCTGTTGGTTCGCCGTTGAAGCCATGGCTGACAATCGGCGTATTCGTATTTGGAATCATCGCGATCATGAGTCCGTTGCCGGAGGAGGTTTTTGCGATTCCGCGAGATCGCAAGTCTTACCTTCAGCCGTTGACTGATGCCTACCTGACCGAACTCGACATTGATGCGCCGCAGGTTCGATTTGACGATGTCGCGCCGCGAACAGAATATTGGCTTAGCAGATCGGCACCAGCGAAGACGGGCCCATCTGGAACTGTGGAAGCTCGAGATCCCTGGGCGGATCCGTTCTACGGTACCGGTCGGCAGATGAGTCGCATCGGTGTGTCGCAGTCACGTCGATCGGAAGAATTACCGCGTTCCGAACGTCGGCGAGCAGTCGACGAGCAGCCGGAGTCGTCGAAACGGGCATCCGAACTAACGCCTCCTCCATTGCCGCCAATGCCGGTTGGGCCTTCTCCCAATTCGCAGCCTTATTGGGGCAACTTGACTCCTTTGCCGAAGCCGACGGTAAGATCTTCAGATCCGCCGACCTCATCAGGTGGGTCCTCGGGGAATGCAGCAACTGGCACTACCGTTGCCGGCAACTATTCAACGTCTTCAAGGCGACCGTTGACGGAGCCCTTCGGCAAAACGTCTGCGCCAGTGGGATTTCAGACCCCCGTAGGCTTCCAGACGCCTGTTCAGCCTCCAAAACCAACGTCACCTCCGCCATTGCCTTCGTCAGCGACGGCGAACACAGCGTTGGCGAACTCGGGGCACGGTCAGGGTGTTGTGAGTCTTCCGCCCGTTTCATTGCTACCAGTGACGATACCTCAACCGCCGGTCGCCCCCGTTCATGCGGTCTCATTGAATACGGCGATGAATTCAACTGCTCTTACAGCACCGCTGCCGTCAACGATCGCTCCGAGTTTTCGACCTCGCCCGCTATCGGAGCCGGATTCGGCCGTGCCGCCTTCACCAGGATCCCGGGAGAAATCTCTGCGTGAGATGGATCGGGAGATTCGTGAGCAGGAGCTACGATCGGAGCAGGCCGAATCTCCATCGGAAGATTTTGAGGACTCACTGACGGAGGCGAGAACGCCGGCGGCCGGGACGGGTGTTACTCGGTCCGTGCAACAATCAACCGCCGATATGCGTCTGGAGCGTATTCGTGACGACCATGGTGGAGAAATGGTTGAAGGCACGATTCAGGTGTTCTTCGAAGTGGGGCAGAAGCGGGCTCACCTGCATGTTCCCTTTTCGCCGCCGTTAGCAGGGCTTCCTGAAGTTGAATGCGAACCTGCCAGCGATGACCAGGTTCGGCTGAAAGTTGCGGTGCGACAGCCTTACGGCGTTCGCATTGAAGCTCGACGAGCTGAGGCCAGTGAGTCCTTGCGGACAGAAATCAGCTTTGCTGCCGTGTACACTCCTCCAACACGACGCGGTTGATATCATTCCCTGCCACTCAGTAAGTGCCTGTCGCGACGTAAATTAGCGACAAGGTCTGAACAGAGGTTGTTCTTCGGGCAGGATAGATTGAGGCATGGTGATCGCGGGATGTATCTTTCAGATCATGACCTCAATCATCCCTCAATCGTGGCCGTAGACAGTAGAACGAAGGAAACGAACGAGTCGCAGATGCTTGAACTTCGTTACCTTCGTTGACTGCTGATCAAAAGCACGGTTTTTAATGTGGATAGGTTCAAAGGGTTTAGCTCGCGAGAATTTAAATGTCGTTTGAAATGGAATTAAAAGCTGCTCTGGAAGCGGTTCGACAGGCAGCCGTGGCGTGTCGCTCGGTGCAGTCGTCAATCACCACAGAGTCTCTTGCAAAAAAAGACAATAGCCCCGTGACCGTCGCTGACTATGCGAGTCAGGCCCTGGTCTGTCGCGTTCTGCAACAGCATTTTCCTCAGGACCCGGTTATCGGAGAAGAAGGTGCGGCCGAGTTGAGGCAGCCAGCCGGGGCAGAGTTTCTCCAGCGAGTTGTCGAAGAATGTGCCAGGGCGGGCGTGAGTGGTTCTCCGGTCGAAGTTTGCGACTGGATCGATCGCGGCGGCGCGTCAGAGTACAGCCCGCGTTTCTGGACACTGGATCCTATCGACGGGACGAAAGGATTCCTTCGCAAAGAACAATATGCCATTTCGCTGGCGCTGATTATTGATGGCGTGATCGAAGTTGGTGTGCTGGGTTGTCCTAACATGCCATCCGGAGATCCATCGTCGCCCGACGGAGTATTGGCGTGGGCCATTCGCGGTCAGGGTGCGTGGGCTCAGCCATTGGATCGTCCGGAAAGCGCGGCGAAGGCGATTGAGGTTTCTGCCACCGATGTGACTTCAGAGTTACTATTCTGTGAGTCCGTGGAATCCGGACATAGTTCTCATGATTGGTCAGGGTTGATTGCCGGAGATCTGGCGATTCACAAAGAGCCCGTACGAATGGACAGCCAGTGTAAATATCTTGCCGTCGCCCGGGGCGATGCAGAT
>CAIJTV010000476.1:0-4101 GCA_903823635.1 uncultured Planctomycetaceae bacterium | reverse complement strand
TCGCGAACCGTTCTTCGTTGAGAACTGGAGAACAGCGATAGACAAGGCCCGAAATTCTCCATGGTGCTGTGGGCATAACAAAACGGGATGGGTGGCCAATATCGATTGGTTCCTGAGGCCAGATACTGTGGTTCGTTTAATGGAGGGAAATCATGACGGGTTCGAATCGGACATCAGCGAAGCCCAGCATCGTGAGGACCAGAACGCCGCCGCCATCGCAACGGCTCTTGGAGGCTGAACAAGAGCAGGCCTCTGATTCGACCGCGATTACAGCCTTTGACCAGGAAGTGAAGCGGGTTGAAGGCGTCATCACGTCACCAGCTCAGCGGCAGGTCGCGGCTGCGATCGTGACGTTTCTGGGAATCCGGCCGCACATGAAATTCACGCCTCATGTGGTATCGACCTGGTGCAGAGTTTTGGGGGAGTTCGAAATCCAGATTGTCAATAGGGCGGTTCTGGAATGTGGGCTCAGTCGCGAGGAATTTGTTGGGCTGCCGGAGATCTTCCATCGGTGCCGAGAATTGACGAGAGACAGGGAGGCTTACTGTCCTGCGAAAAATGAACGAGTGATACCGAAATCTTTAATAAATCGGACCGCCACGAATCTCGGACTGGACATCGGCCAAAGATACGATAAGAATCACGAAACGAAACGTTGTGGCTAAGGTATATGGCAACATATGATAAAGCAGAAACGAATACTGGCGGTGGATCAGGCGACGTCCTGTGGCTTCGCGCATTCGAATTCACCAGATTTGAGCGGTGTCTGGGATCTCAGTATCCGTGCCGACGAAAGCAGCGGCATGAGGCTGGTCAGGTTCGAGGCAAAGCTCCGTGAAATGCTTGTCGGGCCCGGCGTTGATGTGATCGTGTTTGAAAGTGTTACGGTCAATTCCGGTCCAAAGGCAAACTCTAACGGCGTCAAGCTCGGCGCAAAGTTACAGGCCGTGATTGAGATGCTTTGCGAGCAGGTGCAGGGTGTCGAATGTCGCGGCTACAACCTGAACACAATCAAGTCGTTCGCCGGACAGAAAAGTAAAGAGGGAATGATTGCGGCGGCAAAGGCAAAGTGGCCTGGTATCGAGATTATCGATGACAACCATGCCGACGCACTTTGGCTTTGCGAGCTGGCAAAAAGAGATCTTGGAGGTTTCAGTGCCTAAAGCAGTGACATCAACAGTTTCAGCCGTTGCAGAGTGTCCGGGTGGAAGTGCAATTGAGGTTTGGACGGTGGGCCCGTCAAAGCCGAAAGTGAGCATTCGCAAGCTTGGAACAATCGTGTTTCAGATTGGAACTCAGAAGCTTTTTGGAATTGGAACTTCGATTCAGCATTTCAGGTTGGCGTTCGACCGGAATGCCAAAAAGATCATTCTCATTCCGGCCAGAGACTCTGACAAAAACGCGCTGGCATTGGCGACTGATAACAAGTGTCGAGTCTTGTACTGTCGCAGTTTTCTGGAAAGCAAAGGGATCGACTTCAGCAAACGGCACAAGTACCTGCTCGAAAAGGTTGAGTCGTACCCGGGTCTGGAGAGTGAAGTCCCAGTCTATGTCATTGATTTGAATTCAACATACAACGATGAAGATTCGCCGGGCGGAGCGGCGAGTAGCTCGCTGGAGTCATGATTCAGTGGTCGCAGGTTCGAATCCTGCTCCGGCTAATTGGCCTATAAAGGGGTCAGGAACCAATAGCCAAATGGCCCGTAGGGTGCTGTGCACTATTGGTTCCTGACCCCCTTTATGGGGCACGAATTGAAATGCGAACCGCTCAGCAGTGCATGGATGACATCTTCCGTTCGGATCCTGATTATGGCCGGATGGCAAAAGGACTCGGTTCCGGGTGTCCTGGAGATTATTTCTATAACGGGTTTGAACCACGCCTCGAAACGTTGGGCGTAAGATGCGAAGCAAGCGAGTCTGATCCAATGCGAAACAGTGAGCCGTACAAAAAGATGATTGAGAAAGCGAGACGTGACTCAGGTCGATTGACTCAAAGCGTTGCCGCGTTTGTCTGCAATGTTGAGTGCTGGGCGCTTGTGGCGGGCGTGTGGCTCTCAGGCGTTTGCAGATCACTCTCAAGTGGCGTGGCAACCTTTGAGTCATCGATCGGAACTATTCAGGTCAATGCGGATCAGGTGAGTTTTGAACGTCCTTGCCGATGGCCGGTGTAGGTGCTGTATGAACGACGAACAGATATACCGAAAATTTCACGCCCTCTGCCTCGAAGCCTATGAGCCGGGAAATCGCGATACGTTTTGCGTCGGCAGCGATCGGGGTTTTCTTCTCTACGAAGGCAATGAGCTGCATGTCGTGATTGCCGGGTCCAACGATCTCATGGACTGGGTTTCTGACGGCGGGAACATCCGGTTTACGTCCCGTGAACTCCAGCGTGGCTTCAATGTCCACGGTGGAATGCTCGCGGCGGCGGAGAGTATCGCAAAGGAAATTGGAAAAGAGATTGTCCAGTTCCTCGAAGGCAACGTTCAAAGAACAGTCATCTTTGCAGGTCATTCTCGGGGTGGAGGAATCGCTCAGATACTCCCCGTCCTGATGGGGCTGAGTCTGACAAGGTTCTGCGTGATTACGTTCGCAGCTCCACGCGTCTTCTCTGGGGACCTCGCTCAATACTGTGCGCCGTCAACCTGCCTTCATTTTCAGAAGTGGAATGACGTCGCCACGATGGTCCCGATTGATATTCCTGGGCACGACTTCAGGCATTCCGGGCGACGTGTTCGTTTGGAGTTCGGCAGCATTCGCTCAGTGGGGGCTGACTACGGACCGGGTGTCCTGAGCGTCACTTGCCTCATTCTGGCCGTTGTCTCTGTGATTCTGGTCGGGCGAATGAGGACATGGCTTCCCGTATTCCGTCTCCGACCTCTGGTGAACTGGATCGTGGACGCGCACAGCATGACCGGAGGCTACTCCCCGGCGAAATGGTTTGGTGAGAAATGATCACGAAGTTTGAAAAGCTCATGTCAGTTGTTTTGTTCGCGCCGATCGCCGTTGTGTGCGTCGCGGCCTATGACTTCGGTCCTGCAAATGATCGATTTGCGTATCACATGTCAGTTGCCGCGGCGCAAGAAAGTGTTCAAAGACCACGACCACAGTTTGCCAGTGTCTTTGCGTCTCAAATCCCGGCTCTCCGTGATGGTCAGGTGCTGGTGCAGAAACACTTGTATCTCGCAGCCATCAATGTGGAAGCGAAACAGCCAGCATGGGTTGTCTATCGTGTCAGTCGAGCGGACTGGGACACAGATAATGTTCTCGAACGAAACTTCTCCACGCCGGATGGGCTGCGGGACATTTGTCTCGAACAGTCGGACTATGAGCAATCCGGATTCGACCTCGGCCATCTCTACGGCTTGCAGTTCGTTTCGGCCAGTCACTACGCCAGCGAAGTGAATCAGCTCTGCGCAATCGCTGCTCAGCGTCCCTCACTCAATCGTGGACCGTGGCTTCGCGTGGAAAACATGATCAAGGAAGCCAGCAAGGCAAAAACGATCGAAGTCATCGCTGGACAGCTCTGGCTGAAGGAGATGCCAAAGCTTCCAGCGGCGGAGGAATCTCACAAGATCGCTTCCCATTGCTGGATCATTTTCGGAGATGGCAAGACGGAGGAAGCCTATCTGTTCCCACAGAACGTTGAGATCAGCGAGCGTGTCGACTCGTACAAAATGGATCCTTCTGAGCTTCGCAAAAGAGTAAGTCAAGAATGGTGGAGTGAGAAATGAGATACGTTGCTGTTTTCGCAGTCATCCTTGCACTCACAGGCCTCAACATCCCGCCGGCGAAAGCTGACGTCTATGTGATCAGTGTCACACGATTTGAGCAGGGCCGCAAAGTGGAATCGCTCGGCAGCGCTGTTTGCGTGGGGACGCTGAAGAATCCTGTCAGCGCATTATTCTGCACGGCTGCACATACCGTGAGAGATAATCCGAATAGCGTCTGGGTCACATTGAACGACGGAGTTGGCTGGCGTGAATGTCGCAATGTTCGCATTCATCCCAGCGATGACCTGGCCACGTTTGAGCTGCTCAATGTCAAGCTTGATGGAATTCCGGTGGCCACAGGGGTTCGTGAGAAGATCCCTGTGTCGATTTG
>CAIJTV010000475.1:0-10055 GCA_903823635.1 uncultured Planctomycetaceae bacterium | reverse complement strand
TGAACCTGACGGCCGCCGACTACGTCTTTCTGCTCGATCCGTGGTGGAATCCGGCTGTCGAAGCTCAGGCGATCGACCGAGCACACCGAGTCGGTCAGACTCGTACCGTGTTCGCTTATCGTTTGATCTGTCGCGATACGGTCGAAGAGAAAATCGCCGAGCTGCAAAAGCAGAAACGCGAATTGGCCGATGCCATCCTTGAAGGCGACGAAGCCAGCAGCGTCCTGCAGAATCTGTCTGTTGAGGATCTTGAGCTGCTGTTCTCGTAACAGCCTCGTTCAAGTTGAGTATGACAACAAATCAACCGGACCGGCGAAAGCTGTCCGGTTGATTTTTTTATGTCCCTGGCGGCAACCTGACTCAGCTTGCAGGCGAAGCAGGTTGCTGGCTACATAGCTTGCTTCCGTCTCAAACACACAGCTCAGTTGCTGCAGGTCAACGCCACAACCGGCAGCAGATCTTCTTTACGGTTTGGCAGATCTGCAGTGCTTCGTGGATAAGTTGCTTTGCCCTTTGCAAAGTCAATTCCCATCTGCATCTCAACCGCCACGCGGTCTGACTGCTTTCCAAGATGCATGAATGCGGCCATATGAGACTGACAGAATTCAAACTTCGCCATACCCATTGGCAACGTGCGAAGAGTATTGCTCCAGTAATGCCAGCGAACCTTAGGATTCCTGGTCATCCACCACGCGATTCGAGCCAACGCCTTGCCCATGGTCATGAACTCTTTCAGCGATGGCTTCTGGCGTCGTTCTGGCTTGAGCATCCGAGTCGTCCGCATGACTCGAGCCATGTAGCGTGCTGGTTCATACACCGTCCCCACGACCCTGCGATAATCATCGTAGATATCGGCACGGTCGCGAGTTGTCACATAGTTCAGTCCGCCTGTCGTGTTGTCCGAATTGGAGGCATTCTCCAGTCGATAGACACCCGAATTCGGAGGAAGCAGTTGATGGTTGCAGTCGATCATGCGACCTTCCTGCATCAATCGGCGCGTTAACTGTGTATTGGGTAAGGCAACCAAAAGGCCGACCATCGCCACCATGATGCCAGTCTCTTCGATGCAATCAATCATCGCATCCGCGATGCCCGGCTTTTCACTGTCGAAGCCCAGAATGAAGCCCGCTGAGATTGAGATCCCATGTTCATACACATGATGAATCCGCTCCACGATGGGCTTCATCGAATTCATTTTCTTCTGAGTCACCGCCAGCAAATCAGGATCAGGGGTCTCGATCCCCATAAAGACAAAGCGAAACTCACAGCGCTTCATCATTTCCAGCAGTTCATCGTCGTCCGCCAGGTTCATCGACGCTTCCGTCGTGAAGTAAAACGGATAATCCCTGCGCTGGCACCAGGCTTCGAGTTCCGTTAATAGCTTCTTGACGAACTTCTTGTTGCCGATGAAATTATCGTCGGAGATATCAACCCAGCCGCGATGTCCCAGATCCGCCAGCCGGTCCAGTTCGGTCAGCACCTGCTCAACAGTTTTGCTGCGAGGAATTCGACCGTAGAGTTCGATAATGTCGCAGAATTCACAGTTGAACGGACAGCCGCGGGAAATCTGGATGCCAGCCTGCAGATAGTTGTGAAACTCAACAAGGTCGAATCGCGGTGTGGGTGATGTTGTCACATCCGGCTTGTTGTCTCGCTCAAAGATTCCACACGGCTGACCTTCACGCCAGGAATCCAGCCAGACTGGAATAGTGACTTCGCCTTCACCCAGAACTCTGGCATCAGCGTTTTCGTAAATCTCAGGCTGGCTTGTAGGATCAGGACCGCCGACCACAATATACTTGCCATCACGATTCGCTCGATCAATCAGGGCCAGGATTCCGGTTTGTTGCGGAATCATGCCTCCGGTGCAAATGATGTCGGCCGAGTTCCATTCGTCGTCGCGAAGGTCGCGGACATTCAGATCGACCAACTGAAACGTCCAGTGCTGCGGCAACAACGCCGCCACGGTCAACAGGCCCAGCGGAGGAGCCACGGTCTTGGCTCCGGTCGTTGCCGCGGATTCGGTCAGATTCCAAAAATTCGACGCCTGAAACCTGGGCTGAATGAGCAGGCAGCGTACGGCATCTTCCGGGCTTCGATCAGGTCGGGCCATCAGAAACACATCTTTGTCAGAGGGAAAGAAATCCAGGGAAACTGCAGTGATCCCCTGGGTCCCTTGAGTGTGTAAGGGACCACGGTCCAAGTCAACGACTCACACGCGTTCGTTTACTAATCTCAACAAGTCCGTCGGATTCCTCGGACGACGACCTCCGGAACTGCTCAAAATCTTAGCATTTTCTGGGGGTTAGTAAGATTATCGGAGCAGTATTCAAAGGACCAGTGGGTCGTTTGACTCGCCCCGGATGTTCGTCCCTGGCACCGGGCTTATGCGATCTCTTCTTAAACAACAGCCTAGGCGCACCGGGCGCGTTGACGGTGGCATAGTGACGAAGAATCTGCGAAAACCTGTCGAACGTATTGGCAAACTTTTTCCAGAAGCTGACTTCAGGGGCTGCTGCGAATGAAACCACGTCATTGGATAGTGGCAATGGCTCTCGCGGCACTGTGCGTGTCCGCCGTGGCCATGGCTCAGCGGGGACAATTCCGAGGACAGTTTCGCGGCGGCGGGCGATATCGAAACCTTCAGGGTGCGGACGGCCGAGTCGAACGGAACGGAGTTCCGGACTGGAAGCTGGACGAAAAGTTCAAGGATGATGTCTTCACGTTCGTTCGTATTCGCTATCGCTCAACAGGGCGTTGGGCCTGGGACACAGACTACCCCGATGCGGACTTGAACTTCTCTTATCGTCTTCAGCAGTTGACATCTTTGCATACTGATCCCGACGGTGTCATCATCGAACTGACCGATCCACGTCTGTTCGATTATCCCTTCATCTACATCATCGAACCGGGCTACATCTATCTTGAAGAGGACGAGCGTCAGGCTCTGCGCACTTACCTGCTGAATGGTGGGTTTTTGATGGTAGATGACTTCTGGGGCGAGGATGAATGGAAGGGCTTCTGGGACGCGATGAAGCAGGTCTTTCCGGAACGGGAGTACGTCGATCTGCCGCTTGAGCATCCAATCTTCCATTGCGTTTATGATCTCAAAGAGCGACCTCAGATCCCGGCTATTGGGTTTGCTCAACAGATGGCCAATGGTGAAATCTATTCAGCGCAGGGTGAAGGTACGGAAGAGGTTCACTATCGAGCACTCTTCGATGACAATGGTCGCATGATGGCCTTTATCGGACACAATACAGATCTCGGTGATGGCTGGGAGCGCGAAGGGGAAGATCCGTGGTACTTCAAAGAGTTCTCGGAGAAAAAAGCTTACCCGCTGGGGATTAATGTCATCTTCTATGCGATGACGCATTAGCGACTGGCCTGTCGTTTTTGGTTTTCAGTTTTCGGACATGTGCGGCTCTCCGGGAACCCTATTCTTCTGGCCCAGAAATACGAAAGCAGGTTCATGACTACCCCAACGGAACTCACCGTCGAACGAGAACGAGAACTGATCACTCAGCTAAAGCAAATGCGAAAGCAGATTGACGCGGAGTTGTCTCGAGTCATCGTCGGCCAAAAGGAAGTCGTGCGACAGTTGCTGATTTCTCTGATGGCAGGTGGCAATTGCCTGATCACCGGAGCACCCGGATTGGCCAAGACTCTGCTGGTCAAGTCGATCGCTCAATTGTTTGATCTGAAGTTTAACCGCATCCAGTTTACTCCCGACCTGATGCCCGCCGACATCACCGGCACGGAAGTTCTGGAAGAAGACGGTGCCGGTGGACGATCGATGCGATTCATCCCGGGGCCGATTTTTTCCAACGTGCTGCTGGCCGACGAAATCAATCGAACGCCACCCAAGACACAATCTGCTTTGCTGGAAGCCATGCAGGAACATCAGGTCACTGCCGCCGGTCGACGCTATCCACTGGATGAGCCATTCTTTGTGCTCGCCACGCAGAACCCGATCGAGATGGAAGGCACCTACCCACTACCAGAAGCTCAGCTCGATCGATTTATGTTCAATGTCATGATCGATTATCTGCCAGAGGATGACGAAGTGGCTGTGGTGCAGCAAACGACGTCTCGAAGCTTCCAGCCAATCAAATCGCTGTTCTCCGGCGAAACTGTTCGAGAATTCCATCAGGTCGTTCAACGCGTTCCCATCGCGGATGACGTCATTCGGTACGCCGTGCGTCTGGCCGCCGCATCAAGACCGGGTCAGAAGGGGACTCCTGACTTCATCAATGATCTTGTCTCGTGGGGCGCGGGACTGCGAGCAGGACAGTATCTGGTTCTGGGCGGAAAAGCTCAGGCTCTGCTGGATGGACGCTCGTACGTTTCCAGCAAAGATATTCAGGCACTTGCCAAGCCAGTATTACGTCACCGCATTCTTCCCAATTACCGAGCCGAAGCGCAGGGAGTCACTGTGGACTCGCTGGTGGATCGATTGCTGGCAGTGGTTGAACATCCGAAGAACGAATCAGTGGCCTGACAAGGGCGACGTCCTCTTGAGGTATTAACCGTTTACTCTGGCTGGCCGCTTATGTCCGCAGACCTCATGAATCCGAATGTGGTGATGAGCATTCGTTCGCTGGAAATGCGAGCCAAGCTTGTCGTGGATGGTTTCCGAACAGGGTTGAACAAAAGCCCGAGACATGGATTCTCCGTCGAATTCTCCGAGTATCGTCCTTATGCTCAGGGCGATGATCCGAGATTTCTGGATTGGAAACTGTTTGCTCGCACGGATCGAAGTTACATCCGTTTGTTTGAAGATGAAACGAACCTGCGATGCTACATCGTGCTGGATATCAGTCGCTCGATGTCGTTCGGTTCTGGTGAGTACACAAAACACGACTACGCCCGAACGCTGGCAGCGTCGCTCGCCTGGCTTTTGAATCGTCAGGGCGATGCTGTCGGTCTGACGCTGTTCGATGAACACGTCCGTACGATCGTCCCCGCGCGATATCGTCCGGGACAACTTCGCCGGCTCTTTGTAACTCTGGAAGAACCCGCGTCTGGACTGAGCACAAATCCCGGAGTTGCTCTTGAAGATGTCGCTCAACGCCTGCGCAAACGCGGCCTCGTCATCCTGATCTCCGATATGCTGGCACCGGTGCAACAAATTGGCGACGGTTTGCGATTGCTGCGAGGTTGCCTGCATGATCTTGTCGTGTTTCAGGTCCTCGATCCGGCCGAGAAGACATTGAATTTTGACGGCCCCAAGCTGTTTGAAGATCTCGAAAACGGTCAGAAAATCTTTAGCGACCCCGACACAATTCGTAACGAATACCTGTCACGCTTTGATGCTCACAACCGTGCGGTTCAGGCGGAATGCGAAGCCGTCGGCGCCGCGTGGCGACAGCTAGTAACCAACGAGCCCCTTGAATTAGCACTGGCCGAATTCCTGCAGGCACGCAGGCAAAGAAGTCGGTAGGATTCGTTTCCCGTAGCGTGGGCGTTTGTCGTTCGGAATTCAACAAGATCCAACCCATGTTTGAATTACTCTATACAGGATTTGCGGTCGCCGGTGGGTTATTGGCGGGTGTGCCGATTGCCTTGCACATGCTCCGACGCACGCCTGCCGTTCGAATGCCATTCAGCGTCGTCCGCTTTCTGACTCCGACTCTGCCCAAAACGACGAAGCGCTCGACGATCGAACATTGGCCGCTGATGCTGCTGCGGATCCTATCCGTGATTCTGATTGCCCTCGCTTTCGCAAGGCCTTTCCAACGAGTCACTGTCGCCAAAGCGGCGGAATCCGGAACTGCTGACCGAGTTGCTCTGCTCATCGATGCCAGCGCCAGTATGCGACGTGATGGGCTGCGAGAAGCCGTGATTGCAGAGATTCAGAAGGTCGTGGCGGAACTCAACGAGGAGGACACGCTGAGCCTGGCTGTGTTCTCTGAGAACGCTCGAACGCTGCTGAGTTCATCCGAGTGGACCCAGGCCGAACCGGCCAGCCGCTCAGCGCTCATTGAACGCGTCACGAATGCCTATGAACCAGACTGGTTGGCGACTAACACCGCCACCGCGATGTTGGAGGCGGCCGATGAAGTTGCCAGAGAGCAAGGGACGGCAGGCCCCGATGGAGAACGTCGTGTCGTCTTGATCACTGATTTTCAGGAAGGCAGTGATCTGGATGCCGTGCGTTCCGGAACCTGGCCGGATTCCGTGAAGCTCGATCTTCGCATCGTTCAGCCAGCAGCAACTGGTAATGCGGGACTGAGTCTTGCGGAAGATGGACGTACCGGAAGAATTCGTGTGCGAGTGACAAACTCCGGCGACGCAACCGTGACAAATTATTCCCTGTCAACATTTGACGTCGCCGGAAATCCCGTCGGAAAACCCATCACTGCCGAAGTCGGCGGCGGTCAGCGCAAGACAATTACCATGCCAGAGGTGACGGAAGGGCAACCGCTGATTGCTGGTGTCGAAATCCTTAACGACCCACATCCGTTTGATAATGTGGTCGATCTTCCGCTCGATGAAGTTGGTGCCGTGCAGATCGCTCATGCAGGACCGGTCGATACAAACAACGCAGACACGATGCGATATTATCTGCAGCGAGTTCTCGATGGGCATGAAACTGCCCCAGTTGAAGTAGTGGACCTCGTTGGCAGCGACAGCATTGCTCTGCCGGTCCCCGAGAATGTTCGGCTGGCGATCGTAACCGACACAGTTTCTGAAGGACTGGTCACGTCTCTGAACGGATTGCTTGATCGCGGCGGTATCGTCATGGTTGCCTTGAAGAGCACTGACATGGCCTCATCACTCAAATCGCTGCTGCCGGAGAACACAGGGATTGAGGAGGCTTCCGTAACTGACTATGCCATGCTCGGCCAGCTGGATTTTTCCAATAGCCTCCTCACGCCGTTTGCTGATGCGAGGTTTGCAGATTTCTCGTCAATACGCTTCTGGCATTTTCGAAAACTCACGCTGGACCCTAACCAGGCTCAGGCCGTTCGAGTTCTCGCAAAATTCGATTCCGGCTCACCCGCGATACTTGAATCATCGCGACCATCCGGAGGTCGTCTCTTTATCCTTGCTGCGGGCTGGCATCCGGAGGACAGTCAGTGGGCTCTGTCGACACGATTTCCTCCCATGATTCATCGGCTCGTTCAATTGGCGAATCCGCGAAAGTCCGGACACCTTCTTTTCGAAGCGGGGCAACGCATCAGCCCTGCGGAGATCTCGGGATCAGAAACATGGACCTTGACCGCTCCGGACGGCACCGTGCAAACACCTACAGCGCTCAAGGCAATAGCCGACCCGGCGCAACCGATTATCGTTTCGCCAGCGCCTGAGTCAAAAGCGACCACATCGGCCGACAACAGCAAAGCAACGGAGGCCAGTCCTGTTCAGACCGCTTCTGTATCGCCGACCATTGCATTATCAACACCCGGTCGATGGACATTAACCGGGGAGACCGCCGAGGGCCCAAAGACTGTCAGCCTGCTTGTCACCGTCGCCGCATCAGAAAGTCGAACCGAGCCATTTCCCGCCGGCCAATTGCAGGCGCTGGGCATGTCGCCAGAGGTCGCTACGGTGCAGAATGCAACGACAGAGCAGCCAACTCTCGCTGAGACGGCACAGCTCGACTCAATCGAATTGGAATCTCAGCAAAAATTCTGGCGCTGGTTTCTGCTGGCCGGACTCATCCTGCTCGCAATCGAAAGCATCGTCGCCGCAACAATTGAACGCAGCCGGCGGCTGATTGAGTCATAGAACGTCTGCAGGCCCTAAAGAAGCGAATAGCCTGAGCGATTTCGAAGCTCCAACGGGCAGGTTGCACCGGGTCAAGGTCGATCCGCCCGTGTTAAGTTGCATTCGGTCGAAATCGTGATAGCTTTGACGGCTTTCCAGCGCAGAGCGGGCGTTGTTTATTGTGCTGCGGATTTCAGATTTCAAATCTGAAATTTCTAATGGTTCCGGATAATGCCAAAAGCCACTTCGTCACGATCTCATTCCGTACTTACACCCACCCGAGTTCCTTCCATGCGTTTCTTGTGTACTTTCCTGTCGTGCCTTTCATTAGCGATTGGTTCTGCATCATCACTTACTGCTCAGGATGCCGCACCGTCAATAGACGCGCAGTCTGCTGATCGACCGATCCAGGCCTTGCTCGTCACTGGCGGATGCTGCCATGACTACGATCGCCAGAAACTGATCCTGACTCGCGGCATCAGCGCGCGAGCCAACGTTCGCTGGACTGTGGTGCATCAGGGCGGAACATCCACAGACACAAAGATTCCACTTTATAACGACCCCAACTGGGCCGATGGTTTCGACATTGTTATTCACAACGAATGTTTTGCTCACGTTACGGACAAGGAGTTTGTCGATCGCATCCTGAAGCCTCATCGAGAAGGTCTGCCTGCAATTCTTGTTCACTGCGCTATGCATTGTTACCGAGTTGATGATGATCGCTGGTTTGAATTCTGCGGAGTTCAGTCGCCTGGGCACGGTCCGCACTATTCGTACACGATCAACAACCAGAAGCCAGATCATCCAATTATGGCGGGGTTCGGTGAGCGATTCGTTGTTCCAAAGGGTGAGCTGTATCACGCGGCGAAAGTGTTCGACACGGCAACTCCTTTAGCGATCGCGCATCGCCAGGATAACAATGAGCCGCAGGTCTGCATCTGGACGAACGATTATCGCGGCACTCGAGTCTTCGCGACCACTGTCGGTCATTACAACGAAACGATGGTCGAGCCGACGTATCTGGACATGATGACTCGCGGACTTCTTTGGGCGGTCGGCCGTGATCCGGAGAAGTATTTCACACCAACGACGGAAGTGGTCGACGAAGAGCTGCGTGCGTTAGTTGCTGCAAAGATTGAAAAGAACTCGCCTGTGCTGACTCAGGGATGCTGCGGCGAAGGAAATCACGTCTTTAACAAGCCGGCGACCGCCAGCAGCGAAGAGACCGGGAAAAATAATTTCGCAAAGAACGCTGTCGACGGACGGCTGGATACTCGCTGGTGCGCCAGCGGTCCACAAAGCGGCGAATCGATCACGCTCGACATGGAGAAACCTCAGTCCGTGCGCAACGTGCGGCTGCATTGGGAATCCAGAAACACGGCCTACCAGTACACCATTGAATCGTCGCCGGATGGTGCAGCCTGGACTTTGCTGGCGGATCACTCAAAGAACAAAGAACGCAACGGGCTTTCGGTCGATGCGGTCAAGACGGATGATGCGCGTTATCTCAAAATCACGTTTCTCGGATCGAATGGCGGCGGCTGGGGCAGTCTCTGGGAAATTGAAGCCTATCCAGGCGATCTCCCGCCATTGCCTGAAGGAGCTGCTTCCGGGGCGGAGGGAGCCGCATCGATTGATGACGTGAAAGCTCCGGAGGGATTTGACGTCAGCTTGTTCGCCGGACCTCCGCAGGTCACTTATCCGGTCTGCATCACGACATCGGTAGACGGTGAAGTGTTCGTTGGAGTTGACGAACAAGGTTCGCTAGGCAAAGAACCGGGGCGAGGAAAAATTGTGCGATGCATCGACACCGATGGAGACGGCAAGGCGGACAAGTTCAACGACTTTGCAAAGATGGATCATCCTCGCGGACTGGTTTATGACAACGGCTCCATGTGGGTTTTGCATCCGCCGTTTCTTTCGGTATTCCGTGACACAAATGGTGACGGCACATCTGATGAAAGCGAAGTGTTGATCGAAGGTATCAGCACAGAAGAAGTCAATAAGCGAGGTGCGGACCATACGACCAACGGGATTCGCATGGGCATCGACGGCTGGATCTATATCGCTGTCGGAGACTTCGGATTCAATAAAGCCGTGGCTAAAGATGGCACAACACTTAGCAAACGCGGTGGAGGCGTCGTGCGAATTCGCCCGGATGGCACCGAGATGGAAGTGTTCTCGTGGGGCCAGCGAAATATCGTTGATATCGCGATTGATCCATCCATGAATGTGTTCACTCGTGACAATACCAATGACGGCGGCGGCTGGGATATCCGTTTGTCGCATGTGATGCAGACGGCCAACTACGGCTATCCGTCTCAGTACATTAATTTCAGCGA
>CAIJTV010000474.1:0-2338 GCA_903823635.1 uncultured Planctomycetaceae bacterium | reverse complement strand
TCCGCCACTACGGTCAAATGTCCACTGGTCGAAGAAATGTCTGCCGTGATCTCAACATCACGACCTGCACCATTCGCCATCAGCAGAATATTATCGCTGCCTGTCGAGATCGTCCCATCGACGTCAATATCTCCATCGACCGTGGTGACAATGACGAAACCCGAGTTCGTGGTGAGGCTTGCACCGGTCCCGATATTGACAGATCCAGTTGACGTGAATCTGATATCTCCGTCGCCGGAGGATTCACTCGCTGTATTGATCGCCAAGCTATTAGCGACAACGACCGTCTCAGAGGTGACAGTGAGATTTCCGGTGTTGCCAGCGACTGCATTCCCCAACGTCAGACTGGAATTCAGATTCACAGCGTCGGTACCACCATCGCCATTGATCGTCAGCGCTGCTCGATAATCCGTGTGCAGCGAATTGATGTTGATTGTGTCATTGCCGAGGCCGGCATTCAACGTGAGTTGTGTGCGAGGACTTGCGAAGCTGATGTCGGGGCCGAGCGAAGAGACTATGCGGTTATTCAGAGTTCTGCTGCTGACCGCCGGACGCGAAGGGACAACCGCTGCCATGGCTACGGTATCGCCGATAGCAGAAACGTTGATGGTTTCAGTTCCACCGCCAACCGTCGATCCAAAGGAAAACGTGCGAGCATCTGCGATGAGTTCATCACGAATTGGCTCCGTACCGGTGTAAGTGATCGACGTTGAAAGCAAGCCATCGGCGACAGAAATCGTCCCCTGGTGCCGAACCGCAGGATCATCGTTACCCAACACATAGGAGACAGAATCAATGGTCGCCTGGTCGCTTGCGGAAGTCAGCAGCACCAGAGTATCGCCGCCGGTGGCTCCATCACTGTCCAGCGCGTTGCCATCACTGTTCTGCAGATCACCGTGAAAAGCGATGCCCTTGCTCAGACTGTACAAACCGCCTTGAGTCGCCGTTGGCTGAATGATGATCAGCACATCATCAGCGCCGTAGCCATCGAATGTGAATGAGGTGATATTAATAAAGTTAAATGTGCCAACGTAATCGGGAGTTCCACCGGTCACATTGCGAGTGAACACAAACGATCCGTCGTTGTCACTGGTGAATGTGATAACAACGAGGTCGTCGAAGTCAGTGCCAGCGATCAGAATGTCTTCAGTACCCACCGCAACAGGATTTTCCTGATTCGCACCCACGTGAGGAATCAAGGTGGCGATATCAGCCTGAAACTCTGTCGAGTGGTAAGCGGCCGAGGATCCAAAACGCAAGCGGTAGAATTCAGCCAGAGTCGTCCCGGTGAAAACAGTATGCGGATCGTCGCCCGCAAAAAACGGATTTGCCCCAGCACCAGTGATGTTGCTTGGGTCAAGAATCTGATTGGAATCCGCATAAGTGCCAGCGACATCGTTGTAGAACACGTTGTTTAAGACGAGTGCCGCCAGCGGAGTCACAACACCGTAACCAGAGACAGGCGGCAAAGGAGCAATCTGATTGACATACAATGTGATGTTTGTGCCACTATTCCCGGCTGCCTCCGTTGTTCCAATTGCGTCATCCAGATTCCAATGCGCCACGAGATCTGCGTGGGCCGAGACTCCTGTCGTTCGAATCGTGCTTCGATCGGAAACCGAAAGAACCTGATCATACCAGGCAATATCATCCAAAAGGCCGTCGAAGAATCGCGCAGGATCACCCGGATCACGCCCTACGTTCATGAGACCATTGACAGTGTCCGTGATTGCGGTCCATGTCAGATCGTTGGGTGTTGAACCGGCAAGATACCCGGATTCCACCCCGTCGACATAGATTCGCATCTTCCCGACGGCGTTGGTCGCATTGAAGTCCCAGGTGTATTGGATGTTGCGCCAGGTATTCAGCAGCGTCGCGCCGTCAGGGCCGGAGCGAATAACAAAGTCCCCACCTGCCGTTGTTGTTCGACCATACACCTGGCCGCTCGAGTTGTTGCGAAACTGGAACTCTATGCCAGCATTGTCGGGCCCCTCAAAGAATTGATTGCGGCGACTCGTGTCGTGCATACGCACCCAGAAGTTAAGAGTTCCCCGCTCGCCGACATTGAAATCACTACTGCGGAATGTCGCAAAATCGTCGACGCCATCGAATTCAAGGGCTCCGCCGAATTGCCCCTGCCCCGGTCGAAATACCGCGCCGAATTCCGTGGGCACCACACCTGTGGTGGACAGATAAAGTTGAATGCCGTTCTTGTTGTCGACAGCAATATCGCCAGAAGACTGATTGAAATCCCAGTGTGAAACAAGTCGCGCATCGGTTGCGAGTGCTGATACTCCGTTCGTACGGATGTTGGTTCGATCTGTTGAATTCAGAACTG
>CAIJTV010000473.1:0-1923 GCA_903823635.1 uncultured Planctomycetaceae bacterium | reverse complement strand
GGTGGGCCGGCGCTGCGCTGGTCCCACCCTACAACGATTCGTGCGGACACTTTGGTTCCCTGTTTAATCAACAAATTCTTAATGCTTTGCAGCTAAACATATCGACACACAACACGGGCGAAGCCCGTGAAAGAAAGGTTCAAATCGTGACCAGTACAGTTCATTCAATTCTTTGCGACGGACAATGGATCAAGAGCCAGGGGACGACGACGTTTCAGGCGGTGAATCCGACAACCGAGGAAACTCTGCCGGGTGTTTTTCCTGTCAGTCCGTGGGATGAGATTGATGCCGTGATCAATGTCGCGGCTGAGACATCTCGCGAAATGCGTGGCTGGCCGGGGACTCGATTCGCCGAGTTTCTCGAAGCGTACGCAAACGCGATTGAGGCGCGAGCGGAGTTGTTGGTAGAGACGGCTCATGCGGAAACTGGTTTGGCGAAGTCGCCGCGACTGAAGGATGGTGAGCTTCCTCGAACAACTAATCAGCTTCGCCAGGCCGCGAATTCTGCTCGCACTGAGTCGTGGCGAGTTCCGACGATTGATACGGCCGCCAATATTCGATCCATGTTTGGAGCGATTGGGCCGGTCGTGGTTTTTGGGCCGAACAATTTCCCGTATGCGTATAACGGAATTGCCGGTGGAGATTTTGCGGCAGCCATCGCGGCGGGGAATCCTGTGATCGCGAAGGGACATCCGAGTCATCCCGAGACGACTCGGATCTTTGCCGAAGCAGCTCTGGAAGCGATTCAGGCGACCGGGATGCCCAGGGGTTTGGTTCAGTTGATCTATCGAACAAGCCATGAAGATGGCATCAAGCTGGTTTCCGATGAGAGAATCGGTGCCGTCGGATATACGGGTGCTCGTCAGACCGGGTTGAAATTGAAAGCAGCGGCCGATGCAGCCGGGAAGCCAATTTACCTCGAGCTTTCCAGCATCAATCCTGTATTTATGCTGAAGGGAGCCCTGAAGGAACGAACGGCAGCACTCGCTGATGAGTTCACGGGCAGTTGCCTGATGGCGACCGGCCAGTTTTGTACGAATCCTGGACTGGTGATTGTTCCGTCGGGTGAACTGGGCGAAGGCATTATTGCTGCCGTGGCTGAACGATTCGCGAAGGCCGCGGTCGGTACGATGTTGTCTGCCGGTGTGCGTGAGAGTTTTGGAAAAGGCGTGCGGACAATTCTGGACGCTGGTGCTTCGCTGGTCACCGGTGGTCAGCCGGGCGGCGGAAAGGGAGTTTGCTTCCAGAATACTCTGATGCGAGTTTCGGGCCGGCAGTTTCTCGCGAATCCGCATGTGTTCCAGACCGAGGCGTTCGGGAACGGATCGTTGTTTGTCGTTGCTGATTCGGTTGAGCAGATGGTTGAGATTGGTGAATTGCTGGAAGGCAATCTGACCGGTGGCATCTACAGCGACACGGCCGGCAGTGATGATGCGGACTATGTGGCCATTGAAAAAGTTCTCCGCATTAAAGTTGGCAGACTCCTGAACGACAAGATGCCGACAGGTGTTGCCGTCAGTTCCGCGATGAACCATGGTGGACCATTTCCGGCGACCGGTCATCCGGGCTTTACGGCTGTGGGAGTTCCAGCGTCTGTGACTCGTTTTGGCATGCTGCAGTCTTACGATGCGGTTCGACCTCATCGACTTCCGTCAGTACTGCAGAACAAGAATCCCGGCGGCGTATGGCGTCGAATTAATGGCGAATGGTCAACGGCCGATGTGACTTGAGGCAGCAGAGGCCGGAAACGCCGGCTGGGTGGTAGAGGCCGGCGCCTCCGGCTGGGCGGTAAACAGCTCAATTAAACTCCGCCACCGGGTTTATCCCGGTGAATGTAGGTTTTTGTACGACTTCCGTTTCAACATCAGGTGTGAGATGTGTGGTGCAAAGGCCCGTAAACCACCGGGGTAAACCCGGTGGCGG
>CAIJTV010000472.1:0-3025 GCA_903823635.1 uncultured Planctomycetaceae bacterium | reverse complement strand
GTGCTCTCCGTGACCTCTGTGGTGAAACAACAAATCAATTAACCACAGAGGTCACAGAGGAGAATCGCAGGGAAATTTCAATATGTGCCTCCCCTGTGATCCTCCGCGACCTCTGCGTTCAAAAATGCGATTCATTTCATCTCAAGAACTCAGTGCTTCCTCCGTGGTCTCTGTGACCTCTGTGGTTGAACACTGCGATTCATCTTCAATTCTCATAAGCCAATAACCATTCTCCCGGAGTCTTCTCATGATCGCTCGTACTCAGCCAACTTTTGTTATCGTGGGAGCCGGTGGGATTTCACGATCGTATGCTCAAGCCTTCGTTCAGGGGCTGCCCTATCAGATCGTTGGCGTCGCAGACATTCGCCTGGAGTCCGCAAAAGACGTTGCAGCAATGTGCAATGTCCCCGCCTACGACAACGTTGATCAAATGATCGAGGAACTGCGTCCCACGGCCGCAATCGTGTGCACTCCGCCATCGACTCATCCGGATATCTGCTGTCGTCTGATGGAACAGGGAGTTCATGTACTGTGCGAGAAGCCTCTGGCGATCAGCACCGACGAAGCGATCCGCATGGCTGAGACAGCCCAGCGTTGCCGCGTCGTCTTTTCGATGGGCTCAAAGTTCCGCTTCGTGGCCGACGTCCAGAAGACTCGTGAGATTATCGATTCAGGAATTCTGGGTGACATTATTCTCTACGAAAACACATTCGCCGGCTTCTGCGATATGTCCAAACGTTGGAACAGCCAGCCCGCGATCAGTGGTGGGGGTGTTCTGATAGACAACGGAACACATTCCGTCGACATCCTTCGCTTTCTCCTTGGCAACATTACTGAGCTGCAGGTCGTCGAAGGTAAGCGAATTCAGAACCTGCCTGTGGAAGACACGGCCTTGATCTTTGCCCGCACCGAAAGCGGCGCGATGGGAAACATCGACCTGTCGTGGAGCCTGAATAAAGTGCGAGCTGACTTCATCAGCATTTACGGTTCGAAGGGAACTTTGTCCGTCGGCTGGAAAGAATCGAAGTACAAGCTGGCAGATCAGAAAGACTGGACGATCTTCGGCAGTGGCTACGACAAAGTGGCAGCATTCGGCAACCAGATCAAGAACTTCGGCGGCGCTATCTGCGGTACGGAAGAGTTGATCATCACTCCGATTGATGCCATCGCTTCTGTGCGAGTCATCGAGACAGCTTACGCTGCCCTGCGGTCTGAAAAATGGCATCAGGTCACTCCCGCCGCTCAGTTCCGTCGCACGACCATCAGTCAGCATGTAGTGAGTCATTGATTGAAGAGTGTTCAGTCTTCAGTGTTCTGTTTTCAGTAAAGAACGCAGAACACAGGAAGCTGAAACTCGGAGTCGTATTGTGTTCCTGAACACTAAAAACTGAACACTGAGAACTCTCTATGCCCCGTATCCATCCGACCGCAATCATCGAATCCAACGTGCAGCTCGGCGAAGGCACGTCGGTTTGGGACAACGCGCATATTCGCC
Organism: uncultured Planctomycetaceae bacterium; assembly: GCA_903823635.1. Classification (GTDB taxonomy): domain Bacteria; phylum Planctomycetota; class Planctomycetia; order Planctomycetales; family Planctomycetaceae; genus SXXK01. The sequence continues at coordinate 1,530 of CAIJTV010000472.1, read as the reverse complement.
ATGACGCAGTGCTTGGTGAGCAGTGCCTTGTCGGCGGTAAGTCGACGATCGCTTACGACGTGAAGATCGGCAATCGAGTCAAGATTAACTCGAACGCGTACATCTGCAACGGCGTCACGATCGAAGACGGTGTCATGATCAGTGCGGGAACGATCTTTACAAACGATCGCTTTCCACGAGCAACAACTCCGGATCTGAAAGAACTGCGTTCCTCAGATCCGGACGAACATACTCTGGCTACGGTGGTTCGCGAGGGGGCGACCATCGGAGCCGGATGTATTGTCGGCTGCAATCTGGAGATCGGCCGCTGGGCGATGATCGGGATGGGTTCTATCGTGACGAAGTCCGTTCCGGATTTTTGTCTCGCGATCGGAACACCAGCTCGAGTTATCGGAGTCGTCTGCCGTTGCGGCGAACCCGTGCATCGATTCAGCGATGGTGATCATTCACCCTCCGTCGAAGCTGCCTGTCACTGTGGTCGAGCTTACTCGATCAACAATCATGTCGTGACAGAAGTAGAGACCGCCGTTGCTGCCCGTTAAAGCTCACCTTCGCGGTAAGACTTCTCCCGAACAAGTTTTTTCACCACAGAGGTCACAGAGAACACAGAGCAGAATCGCAATGGAAACACAAAAAAGGATCTGAACGCAGAGTTCGCAGAGGAGCGCAGGGTAAAGCGCGAGCAGTTTTCCGCCTGCGTTCCTCCGCGACCTCTGCGTTCAAAACTGCGATTCAAGTCTTTCCCACAAACTCTCTGCGATTCCTCCGTGCTCTCTGTGACCTCCGTGGTTCAAACTGCGATTCCTGAACACTGACTACTGAAAACTCTCATCATGCACAAACATTTCGCAGTCCTCGGCGGTGGCATTCTTGGAATGACTCTCGCGCTGCGCCTGACGCAGCAAGGGAACAAAGTCACACTGCTCGAAGGACGTCAGAATCTTGGGGGTCTGGCCGATGCATGGAAGATCGGCGACTGTACCTGGGACCGTCATTATCATGTGACGCTCATGTCCGACCTGCACGCGCGGGAAATTCTGCGAGAACTTAAACTCGAAGACGAAATGCAGTGGGTCGAGACGAAGACAGGATTCTTCACCGACAACCAAATGCACTCGATGTCGAATACTGTCGAGTTCCTGAAATTCCCACCGCTCCGTCTGATCGACAAACTTCGACTTGGCGGCACCATTTTTTATGCAGCTCGAGTCACCAACTGGAAAAAGCTGGAAAGCATTTCCGTGGGCGACTGGCTGACAAAACTGTCCGGTCAGCGAACCTTCGAAAAAATGTGGTTGCCGCTGCTTCGCTGCAAACTTGGCGAATGCTGGCGAGAAACCTCGGCCGCATTTATCTGGGCGACCATTGCAAGAATGTATGCGGCTCGCCGAACCGGCCTGAAGAAGGAAATGTTCGGCTACTGTCGCGGCGGTTATGCAAACATTCTGGAACAGTTCACGAAGAAGCTGAAATCTCAAGGCGTTGAGATTCAATGCAACTCGGTCGTACGAGGAGTTCGCACGACCATCG
>CAIJTV010000471.1:0-5748 GCA_903823635.1 uncultured Planctomycetaceae bacterium | reverse complement strand
GTTCCACCAAATGAAACACGGCCACATCATGTTTGCGAAATCGTAAATGCTGAAACGCGTCTTTGAGCGTTGCGGGATCCTTTAACAGATCTGAAATCACGACAACGAGCGCTCGCTGAGCAATCCGTTCGGCGGCTTGATGCAGAGCTTCCGGCAGTCCGGTTTCGCCTTCTGCCTTCATATCTCCCAGTTCATCCAGCACAAACTTCAGATGAGCACCACTGCGTTTGGGACGGATCTCTTTTTGAAACGTCTTGCCGGCTGAATACAGTCCGACTGCATCACCTTGTCCAGACGCCAGATAAGCCAGGGTCCCGGCAAGGCGACGAGCGTAATCCAGTTTCGTTGTGCCTTCTTCGCGACTGCCATCAGGCCCAAAATTCATTGATCCGCTGACGTCTACGACCAGACATAATCGCAGGTTTGTGTCGGCTTCGTACTCTTTGATATAGAAGCGATCGCTGCGTCCCCAGGCGCGCCAATCGAGACGTCGCGTATCGTCACCGGGGACGTACTTGCGATATTCAGAGAATTCCAGGCTGGACCCGCGAGTCGGGCTGCGATGGCGTCCGGAAACGCTGCCGATCATCGGAGTTCTGGCATCCAGGGCCAAACCCTGCAGACGAGCAACGACTTTCGGATCAACAAAGTTTCGCATGATGTTGGCGTGTTCGTGGTAAAGACCGTGTTCCAAAAATCAGCCAGTGAACGCCGAAAAATCCCGCCGGCGGAGCGACGGGCGTGCGGTACACCCGTTGCTCCGTCGACGGGGTTGCCTGCGTTCTACCCAACCTGTTCCGCGTTCAGCTCCTCCACCAACCGTGAAACAATATCGTTGCTGGTAATGCCTTCGGACTCGGCGTTGAAAGTCGTGAGAACTCGATGAGTCAACACAGGCTCGGCCACGGCTATGATATCTTCCAGGCGAGCCATGTAGCTTCCGGTCAAAGCGGCCCGCGCCTTCGCACCAAGAATCAAGTATTGGACAGCTCGCGGACCAGCGCCCCAGGAAACAAGCGGCTTCAGCCAGTCTGGCGATTCTTTTGTCTTCGGACGAGTCCTGCGGACCAGATCGACAGCGAACTCATAAATATGCTGTGGAACAGGAACACGTCGCACAAGGTCCTGAAATTTCAGCACCGTTGCTGCGTCCAGAATGTGGTCCAGCTTTGGTACTGAGCCACCGGTTGTGGTGCGAGCGATCTCCAGCTCTTCTGAGCGTGAGGGATAATCGACCGTAATCAGAAACATAAACCGGTCCAACTGCGCTTCGGGCAGCGGATACGTTCCTTCCTGCTCGACGGGATTCTGCGTCGCAAGGACGAAGAAAGGCGGTTCAAGAGGGTAGGGCCGTCCCACGACGGTGACTCGATGTTCCTGCATCGCTTCCAGCATCGCGGCCTGAGTCTTTGAAGGAGCACGATTGATTTCGTCAGCCAGCACGATGTTTGCAAACACAGGGCCTTTAACGAATTCAAACTCACGCCGACGGTCAGACGTTTCCTGCAGGATGTCTGTTCCGGTGATGTCCATCGGCATCAGGTCCGGCGTGAACTGAATGCGACTAAAGCTCAGCGACATCGTCTCGGCCACACGACTGACCAGCAAGGTCTTGGCCAGTCCGGGAACACCCATCAGCAGGGCATGTCCGCGAGCAAACAGGCAGATGCAGAGTTGTTCGATAACCTGTTCCTGTCCCACAATAATCTTTGACAGCTCCGCCTTGAGCTTTCGGTAGACATCTCGCAATTCATCAATTGCGGCGACATCATCGGACTGAAGAGGCGAAACGGCAGTTGTTGTGGAAGACATCGGTTTCCTGTCAATGGTCTGTGATTACTGTTGTCCGGAGGAGACTGGCTCCACGCTTGATCTCGATAGCTGCTACTACTGTCCAATCTGAAACCCGAAATTGCCGTTGTTGTTTCTCAACTGGATCTGCACATAATTGTTCTGATTCTGGTAGTTAAAGAAGGATTGCATGACCTTCCACACTTCCTGCTGAGGCGGCGAAAGAACTTCGTTGCGTTTCTTTTCGTTGGTCAGAAACAGCGGATGAGCCATCAACACGATTTCGCGGATATAGTCCTGATATTGAAGCGACTGTTCTGATTCCGGGATCGATTTTTCAAAATGCGATACCAGCGCTTTGCGCTGATCCGGAGTCAGCCATAATTCTTCATCAAATAAAGCCAGCAGAGATGCGCTCCTGCAAGCTTTCAGGGAGGCGGCTCGCTCGATCATCCCGCCATTGGACGTTCCTTCTGTCATCGTCTTCAAAGCTTCTGACCAGATCTCATTTTTGTCGATGGCCCTTGTATCAATTGGGTTGGCTCCAAATCCAAAATTTCCGCCTGCCTGAGCCAAATGTTGCTGCATTTGCTCGAAAGTCTGCTCGGTGCTCTCCTTCCAATCGGCCAACGCTCGAATTGCCGCACCTTTGCTGGCAATCGTAAGGTGGTCGACTTGCTCGGGAGAAAGCTGTAGTTCCTTCTGATACCACGCGATTCGCACCGCTGCAGCTCGCAGATAAAGATCCCGCTGCTTTGACCCGAGTTGATGCATTTTTTTGTACCAGCCCTCAACACCCTCTTCCGCCTGAAAGTTGACATTCGCATTATTCGGGTCAGTGCCGGTTAGATCCGCCAGTCGCTTCTTCTGTGGAGGATCCAGAATGCTCTTGCCTGGAACACTCGAAAGGAGCGTCGACGGGGACTCGTATGGCAGATAGTAATCCTGTGGCTGAAACGAATACATGGGATGCGTAATGGCCTTCTTCCGCTCATGTAAATGTGCTCTCAGAGCGTCACGCTGCGCTGTGGCCAGGAAGAGTTCTTTATCAATCATCGACACCACAAAATTGATATAGGCCTCGCGATGAAACGTCTCACGCTCAGCTAATGCCGGATCCAACTTCGTGACTTGCTCGGGCGTCAAAAAATCTTTTCGCAGAGTCCGAAAAATGTTCTCCGAAAACTTAGACGCAATTCCATCCTTGCGAGTAAACAGCAGCACAAAGGTTTTCGGGAATGCTCGATTCTGTTGATTAGGATCCTGACCTTTGCCGAATGCTTCAATGTCACTGGCCACCTGAGCAGCAAAGATTTCCTTCAGCCGACCTTTCTGCTCTTCGGAAACCTCACAAGTGGAACTTACCCAGGCTTCGACGGTATCACTGCAGGCTTGAATCCGTTTCTGGAAGTCCTGCCGATCCTGGTCGCCCGGCTTGAGAACAGCCTCATTCGCCGGCATCGCTCGAACAGCAACGTCAGGCTCAGCTTCGCCTCGAACCGCACCGCCGATCATCTTTCCGATCTGCAGAAACAGCGAATCCTCGTCTGCGTAAACTTCGTTCGCAGGCCAATTGAGTACAGGCATGAGGAGCACAAGGATGATTGACCATCGAGTCATCGAATACATCACACAGGCCCTGCCAAATTGGTTATACACTGCCGGAGTTCCTGAAGACTCCCCGCAGGTCGGTGCGAATTGTCCGCTTCCAGGCGAGCAATGGCAAGCAGTTGCTGAAATTTCTGACGTTGCCGCTCACGAACTTTTTCAGGCTCGAAAGAGCGTTCTCCGGGTGGAGTTTGTCTGAAATTCTTGTTGACCCAGCCATTATCGCACGGGAAACAAGTTTTTCGGTGCTGCTAGCAGGCGTTGTCCACAACGACTGAAACAAACGGGGCCGACTCAAATCGAAGTCGCAAATCGGACGTTAATGGTCTCTTGAGTTCATTGTTTAACAGCAAACCATAGGCGTCGTTACCCGATTTTGCCTACGCCTGTTTGCCTACGCCTGCGGCTCGCCGTTAAACGAATACGCTCAACACACGACCAAATCTCCAACACGCTGACGCGTTCCGGCTGATAGCAGTCAGGACCCGACGTTGAAACCACCACCTTGTCAGATTGGTCGTGACAGCCGGGATAATCACGCGAACTATGTGCCGCGGACATTGCCGAACATTTCAATATGCAGTCGAGATGAATAATTGAAACCATGCCGCCGCGCGAGTCGACGCAGCCAATCGGACTTCTCTGAGAGTTGTTCTCGTGTTCTGGCCTGCGGCATCAGCCACACGATATCAGGCTCTGCTTCAGGAATCTCTGACATCCAGCGAATGACTTCTTCGACATCCTCAGGACGATCAATGACAAACTTCAGGATGCAGCGATAGCGAGACAACAGTGTCCGTATCACCTCAGGCCGAAATCTTGCCTGCTCATGCCGATCACGCCACTGGGGATCGTCAGGAACGGAATTGCTGAGCTTTGGACTGATCGCCATCAGATCGCACTCAACCGGCTGATCGACAGTTCCGGCTGTCTCGATGGTCACTCGTCGTCCCAACTCATGACACTTCCTTGTGAGCGCCACCAAATCCGGGATCAGCATCGGCTCACCGCCGGTCAGAACCACATCCGGTGCCTGGCATTCAGCGACACGTCGAGCCAGTTGATCCAGTGACCAGGCGGTGCCTTCCGGCTTCCACGATGTGTACGGCGTATCGCAAAACCAACAGCGCAGGTTGCATCCTGAGGTCCGGATGAACAACGATTGTGTTCCGGCCCACGGTCCTTCACCCTGAATAGATTCAAAAATTTCGGCGATCTGCACGGCTGTGGATTTTTGGAAAACAGTACTCGATCCTGCATTATTTTCTGCGAAAGATAGCCATCCGCAGTGTCAGATGCTTTCGTCAGATCCCGGTTTGACACGAATTCGTCACCTTCGGACCCGCAGAAACGGACCTAAAGGTGTAACCCCCGTGAATTTCCCGGCAGATTTCTGAGAAATCCCACAACAGACGAAGGCCGATTTTTCGAAAGGTCCTGTTCATTACTAGACTCTGGTACTGTGAAAGCTGACCGGACCACCGGAAAAAGCTGACTCGAAGGTCGCAAACCTGACTTTAATATGAGCGGTCTCGACTTTGTTGGCCCGGTTTGTTTCGCTTCAGAAACAATACACTTGCCCCTGAACTACATCTTCACCCTTTCCCACAAACTACCATGCACACTTCCGAACTTGTAAACAATCTGAAGCCGTCTGAAACTCTGGCCGCCGCCGCGAAAGCGCGTGAGCTGCGAAGTAAAGGCATCGACGTGCTGGAGTTTACAGTCGGTGAACCAGACTTCATCACTCCGCAGCACATTCGCGAAGCCGCCAAAGTTGCGATGGATGCCGGACATACTCGCTACACAGCGGCGACCGGAATTGCTGAACTCAAGCAGGCGATCTGCGACGCGTTCAAGCGTGACCACGGAGTCAGCTACAAGCCGTCTGAAGTTACGATCTCCAACGGGGCCAAACACTGCCTGCATAATGTTCTCGTCGCCTGCTGCGAGCCGGGCGATGAAGTCATCATTCCAACGCCATACTGGGTCAGCTACTCCGCACTTGTAGAACTTGTCGGGGCAAAGCCGGTTCTGGTTGAGACGAAAGAGAAGGACGGTTTCTGTCTTTCACCAGAACAATTCCGAAAGGCGATTACTCCAAAGACTCGCATGATGATGCTGAACAGCCCAAGCAACCCAACGGGTGGCGTGTATCCCGTCGATATGCTGGAAGGTCTTGCCAAAGTCGCCGTTGAAAAGGACATCATCGTTCTTTCGGACGAGATCTACGACAAGTTGATCTTCAGTGGTCACACCTTCCGCTCATTTGCTTCGTTTGGCGAAGAAGTGAAGAAGCGAACCGTCATTGTTAACGGTGTCAGCAAAGCGTACGCGATGACCGGATGG
>CAIJTV010000470.1:0-4959 GCA_903823635.1 uncultured Planctomycetaceae bacterium | reverse complement strand
TGAAGCAGGTGGCATGTCGGCCGCCATGATGGCGACTCGCGTGACCCCCGCGTGGCTGCTGGCCGAAGGCTGGGTCGATCTGCCGACATTCAAACGACTGGGCCCGTGGCTCACAACTGGCGGAGACGTCTATTCGTTTCAGGCGGTTGGGCACTTCGATGAAGGCGGCCCGACGACACGTCTGGAAGCAATGATCCACAAAATCTCCCCACGAATTGTATTTCAACGCGATCTCACTCACCTGGGAAGAGGCTTTACCCCGTCACTTCTCGACGGCTCTCCGGAATAGCGAGGCTGACTTCGGCAGTTCTTGCCGTTTTACCACGCGGACTATTCGCTATCACCAACCGGGTCTTCATTAACATTGATCGCTTGTGTTAGATTGTCTTTAACTCGAGGGCTGGTTTCTCGATCTTCAGTTGAGGATCTTCCCTTTATCGTGCTCATTACGGGCACGTGACAGGCCCGGGAGAATTTGAACGAGTTCTCAGACACACTGGGAACACCCGAGGATCCTCGGGGATGTCAAAGCGGGCGTGTGAGTTTGAGTCGACAAACGTCTTAAGAATGATATTCTCCGGACGTCGTTCGATTGCTTGGTTCCTGAAAGCAGACAGGTCGAACATATGGACTCCAGCTTCAGCAATAATCAGCCGGTAGGACTCAGGGAACCTCCGGTTAAGGTCCTCAAGGATGACCTTCCGATTGCCACAACGCCAGGGCTCGCTTTTCGCTCGTTGCCCTATCGCGAAATTAAACGCCGACTTTGGCACATGGCCCCCGGTTTGCTGGCCTTTGGTCTGCACATATTTCCTCATGCAGATCCCATCTCTTGGTTAATGCGAACGATCATCATTGGCTGCTGTGCGGTCATCGGGCTGCGAATCTTTTACAACTTTCAGCAGATTCAGCGCCAGGGAGAGGGTGCTGGGGTCGCCGCTATTTGTGGCTACGCATTCTCCGTCCTGTTTATGTGCCTGCTCTACCCGCAGGATCTTGAGCTTGGCCTGGCAGTTCTTTCCATCCTTGCGTTCGGAGATGGATCCGCCACTCTGTTTGGTCTGATGTTGCGAGGGCCACGATTGCCCTGGAATCAGGCAAAATCCTGGAGCGGACTGCTGGCCTTCATCGGGGTAGGATCCTTAATGACCGCGTGGATCTACTGGGGTGAGACGCATAATCCGGAAGCGGCTGAGCCCGCAGTTTCCTTCGGCATGGCGCTGGCATTGACGATGCCGGCCGTGGTCTCCGCAGCGTTTGCCGAATCAATTCGGTCGAACATCAACGACAACGTGCGAGTGGGCGTCATTGCGGCGGTTGTTCTGGCGCTGGTACACAATCTGCGATAATGCTCGATCGAATCTTCAACCATTGACGCATGCCTGCCGCAGTTCAAGTGAATCCGTTTGTGACGCTTCAGATCTTGTCGGCAAGTAGGTCGATGATCTCTGACTGGCAAGCAGACGGATCCCGCTGACCGTGCGAAAGAACGCATCAACACATTGCGGATCCCACTGATTGCCGCTGCCTCCTCGCAGAATCGCTTCAGCTTTGTCGGTTGGCATCCCGCGTCGATACGGACGATTGCTGGTCATCGCGTCATACGAATCGGCCACTGCAAGAATACGAGCATACAGCGGAATCTCTTCGCCTTTGAGACCATTCGGATAGCCGGAACCGTCCATTGCTTCGTGATGGTGCAGAACTCCGGGAAGAACGTAGCTCAGGTTCTCCAGATGCTTCAGAATTTCGTACCCGATGACTGGATGCTGCTTGATCAGTTCGAACTCAGCGTCGGTCAAACGCCCCGGCTTCTTCAGCACGTAGTCGGGAACGCCAATCTTACCGACGTCGTGCAGTAGCCCGGTCATGTAGACTTCTTCGCACTTTGCATCGGGCAACGACAACTCGCGAGCAATCAGGCGGGAGAATTCGGCCACACGATCGCTATGACCGCAAGTGTACGAGTCCTTCGCGTCGATGGCATTGATCATTGAGCGAATCACGCCACGCAGCAGGATCTCCTTTTCGTGGAACAGGCCGCAGTTTCGTCCATGGGACGCAAGCACAACAGCCGTAGCGCTCATCAGGCTGGCTTCAAACGTCCCGAACTCCCGCTCACTCATGTAAGTTCGGTAACTCGGATCGCCGAAAGTTCGTGAGCAACTTTCTGCGGCCATCTCCTTGTCTACGGCCAACAGCCAGCCGAGTCTCCCGGACGCAGTTGCCACAGGCACCAGCACGCAGGATTCAATGCCCTCAAATCCGCCATCACTGAATTCCCGCTTGGGAAAGTTCTTGACGACGGTGCGGTCGGCATTTTTTCCACGCAGTGCTTCGATGATGGCCAGACAGTTACGACGAGGAATCCGAACCGGGCCTGTCTGCCAGATGATTGGCAATCGCGAGTTCAGACCTGTGACGGCCACATCACGGACAAAAATCAGTGAATGAGCATTCATCAACTGGCAGAGTGATGGCAATACAGTCTCGGCGATCCGCTCGACGCTGTTTCCAGACTCACTGAGTTCCAGATTGTTGGCCAGATTTCGAAGCCATGTCAGTTCTTCAAGATCCTCAGAAACCTGCGAGGCGTAGGCTTCAAGCTGCTCATATTGTGATGAGATCTCCGTTGCGGATGATCGAACAGAAAGCTCGCGTGTCCATGCACAGAGTGAAGAACGATTGACCAGTTCCGCAAGTTCATCAGGATCAGTGCCAACCAGTTCCAGAGCAACCCCGGATGCCGGATCATCCAGCAAAGGCACGACCCAGGCAAAGTTCTTCTCAGAGATGCGTTTGAGCTGCGGTTGTCCGCTACTGAGCACGCCCCTGCACAGTGCGATGACCTCCGCTAACGCCAAAGCAGATAGCGTATCTTTCAGGACCGGCACGTCGCGGAGGTCGAATTCAGTTGCTCCCACCGGCCGGAGTACGGAAAAACGAGTGCCCATCAGTTCCCGAGTGAATCGGTCACTTTCAGCGGTTTGCTGATCCTGATAGGCCTGTATCATGATGCCCAGATATCCCGGAACGTGTATTCGCACCATGCGGACTCCCGCCGAGCGGCGCGATGTCACCTGATAGTGTCCCATTCGAGTCTAGGTCAGGAGCATCCGCCCAGGTGGCGTTACCCCGAAGAAACGCCACATTCTAACCCGGAATAATCGGCACAATCGGCGATATTCGGGCGACTCATGCTCATTCACGTGATGGACTACTCACCATTAGCGACTTGTCCCATGGCCTGGAGACAACGCGGCCAACGGCAGATCAACTCCACCGGCCTGACTCATTAAGTCTGTGATTCCCGTGGTCCTTCCTCGAAAGTCTCCACTCCATTTGGCGTTGGCTCATGCTGCCCCAGCTGAATGCAGAGTTTCTCTCAACACCTGAAGCTGAGATGGAAGTTACTCCCTTCGAAGCATCTCGAGTTGAATTGCCACGCCTCGCAGATCCATTCTGTGAATTGCGTTCAGTTCGTCCTGAAGGTGGTTCAGCGACCCAACCATATGACTCATGAAACGAACAAACTGTTGGAACGACTGGTAACTGACGAAGTGATGAGGTGATGAAGGAACTCCCTGGTTGCCTCAAACAGGTAATCAACAGTTAGCGGCATGCGAATCCTCCAGGACGATAACCACCACTGGAAGGCCATCTTCAGACCTCGTTGAAAGAGGCGAGCACTGCTCTTCTGCTTCGTGAAAAAACGGAATTGTGTTTCGCCGAAACCCATGTTGTCGTCGTTCAGAGTTCCATTCACCTTGCGTTGCTTATACGGCTCGACTCGATCGTCTGAGGGAATCTCTGCATAGTGTTGTCGCGTGGCGGCATCATGATGCGTTCCTGCATCGAGAATAAAAACGCCAAACTGCAGGGAAGCACTACCGCCAAAAGGTCCGACGATTCCGTGAATGTGACATGCATCATGCACTGCGATGTGTTCAGCCCGAATCTTGATTCCTGAAGCACGGAAAAAGTCAGCAGGTTCCTGTCGCTCGACATAAACATGTCTCATCGCCTGACCGTGTCAGGCGTCGCTTAGCCTGGATGGCCACGCAACCTCCGGTGCAGAATGAACCACGATGAATCGGTAAGAAATCATCGCAGTTCAGACTCACCTGTCTTCTCCCCTCAGATTCGTTTCATGATGGCGACCTTCATGCAGGATCGCCCCGACTTTAGAGGAGATTGTGAGTATGTTCGGTGATGGTCTGTCCAAACGCGGTGCTCTGCTCGAACAAAGTTATGCCTACGAAACGGATCGACGACTGATCGAAGCCGCGAGGGTGGAATCAGCCAAACATGCTGAACTGGAAGCCATTCGAGAAGCAACTCATATCTCTGATCAGCAGCTACTAACAGAGCTGATTAACTGCGGTGTTCGAGCCGACTCGCTACATGTCCTGATGCTGGTCCCTCTTGTTCACGTAGCATGGTCGAACGGCCACATTGAACGGGCCGAACGACTGGCGATTCTTGAAGCCGCAGCGCAGGATGGAATCCGCGTTGATTCACCAGGTTATGAAGTTCTCAAGGGCTGGCTGACACGTCGTCCGGATACTCATCTGATCAAAACATGGAAAGACTATGTGGCTGCAGTCCGCTTATTCGTTTCTGCGGAAATGTTTAATTCTCTGCAGGTGATTACGGTCGTTCGAGCATGGAAAGTTGCCGAGTCCGCTGGTGGACTGCTGGGTTTCCTGAAAGTATCCCGCGCTGACCAGGCTGCGATTAAAGAATTGAATATGGCTTTTATTGAATAGGACTGCAGTTCAGCTGACGGCCCGTCGTACACAACGGCATTGCGAATTCATGAAAATCAGCGAGGCACCGACCCCCCTTCGCGGAAGCTCAGGACGCAATGCCGTTTTTTTCTTAGCCCAGAATTGGCAGCAGAAGGTCGCAGCCATGCTGAACTTCTCGTGTGACAATCGACCCCATCAGAGTCGTACT
>CAIJTV010000469.1:0-5207 GCA_903823635.1 uncultured Planctomycetaceae bacterium | reverse complement strand
TGTTCAGATCGATCCCGATCATCATCCCGCAGATTCGAATCTCGCGAATGATGGGCAGACGTTGCTGCAACGCTGTCAGATAAGTTCGCGCCTCTTCAGCAAGCTCCCGAACGTGCTTAAGAATTCCGTCGTGTTCGATCGTCAGGCCAGTCGCTAAACCGGCCGCCATCGCAAGGGAGTTTCCACCGAAAGTGCTGGCATGCATTCCTGGTCGAAGATCAGCCGCAAACTCATCGCGACAAATCATCGCACCGCAGGCGACGCCCGCGGCGATCCCTTTGGCCATAGTCAGTACGTCTGGCTTAACGTCGGTCTGCTGGTAAGCAAACCACGATCCGGTTCGACCCATGCCGGTCTGCACTTCGTCAAACATCAGCAGCAGGCCATGTTCGTCACAGAGATCTCGCAGAGCTTGAAGGAAGCCTGGCTCTGGAATTCGTACGCCGCCTTCGCCCTGAATCGGTTCGATCATGATGGCGGCAGTTTCGTTATCGATCAGGCTCTTGACGCCTTCGATATCGTTCATCTTGGAATATCGAAAGCCGGCCAGCATTGGGCCGAGTCCTTCGTGGTACTTTGGCTGAGCAGTCGCGGTCAAAGCACCGAAAGTGCGGCCGTGAAATCCGTGCTCAAAAGTGATGATACGAAAACGCCCCTGAGCCGATCCGTGGAGACGCGCCAGCTTGATGGCGGCTTCGTTGGCTTCCGCACCACTGTTGCAGAAGAATGCCTTGCCGAAGCTGCGAGTACACAGGAACTCGGCAAATCGTCCTTGTTCTTCGATGTACCACGTGTTCGGGATATGAATCAGCTTTGCCGCTTGCTCCTGAATGGCCTTGACGACTGCGGGTGGAGAATACCCGAGAATATTGCAGCCCCAGCCCGGGAACAGGTCAAGAAATCGACGACCGTCAGCGTCCCACACATGTGAACCTTCACCGCGGACAAGAGCAATCGGATACCGACGATAATTCGGAATGACATACTGGTCAAAAAGATCAATCGTGGCCTGGCTTTTGGACACAGCGACCTGCGTCATCGAATACTCTCCGGGGCAATGAGACAAATCTGGACTACGGAAGCGAATCGCGAAGTTTAATAGACACTTCCGCCCGTGCGAAGTTCACCATCAGCAATCGCCGCGAAAATCCCGATCAAAGCAGCAACACACCAACGAATGAGACTGGACATCGGAGTGCCCCGAAAAGCGGTTGCATGTGAGGCGTATAGAATCATCACAGAGCCACCCTGGGAAAGTCCTTGCTGGCAGACAAAGCCCCACAGGCCAGCGTTTGGTTGCGGAGCAGGCCACGGTCCCGGAGGGCGTCATAAAGTGGCCGTCTCGCTCCGTCGAGACGAGGCCTTGCATCAGGCCCGTGACTGAAAACGCTCAGGCTCGATCCTCAGCGCAACTTCATGTGTGCTGCCGTGAGAGTCGCGGCCGTTTTTGGGACCATCACGTGCACCGTACAAGGCTCATCTCGGCGGAGCGAGATGGCCACATTATCAGATCATGGAAACATTCACTTCGTCGGAAACAACCATTTCATCCACCAGCTCGGACCGTGAATGAAGATATTCTTCATGATCGAGAATGTGGATTCGGGGCCAAGCAGTCTTTTGAGTCGACGCAGGAGTGTGGCATCTCGACCAGCGTAATAGTGAACGCGATTGGGGCGGTTATCATTGGCCGCTCGATAAACAACGCGAGCACAATCGTTGGCATCTTCGGCGGGCATGGACTTTTGCAGTGCGTTGAAGCGATCCTTGAGTGGCTGATACGCCTGAGGTATCTCGCGGGAAGTCTGCAGTTTTTCCGGGTCAAAGATTTCTGTTTCGAACAATCCCGGATGAATCGCCTTAACCTGAATACCGACTTCGTGTAGTTCAACATTCAGGACTTCAGAAAGCATCGCAACGGCGGCTTTTGTGGGACCGTAGGCAGACACAAACGGATAACCAATATCCGCACTAATGGACGCAACATTGATAATGCGTCCTCCACCCGCTTCGCGAAAATGCGGCAGGCAGATCTTAATCATGTTCATCAGGCCAAAGACGTTGGTTTCATACAGTTGTCGAATCTGTTCCATCGAAGTCGTTTCCAACGGCCCCAGCAGGCAGTAGCCCGCGTTGTTCACAAGAACATCAATGCGTCCGAAGCGACGAAGAGCGTTCGCAAATGCTTCGGTTGCGGAATCCGGATCAGTCAGCTCCAGAGGAATGACATAGACTGCGGGCAAATCTGTGAAAAGACTCATGCGATCTCTGCGACGCATTGTCGCAGCGACATTCCAGCCTCGCTCCGCAAAATGTCGCACCATCGAAAGTCCCAGTCCGGAACTCGTGCCAGTAATCAATACGGTGCGTTTCAAAACCCAGACCTCCGCGAACACTTGGGGAATATTCTCGATAGCGTTCGGCGCTGGCTTTGAACGGCCGAGAATTTAAGCATGAGGCTTCCGCGACAATCGAGGATGAATCGCCTTCAGGATATGACGCGTGGTGCTGAAATGCGAATCCATGCGAGGGGCAACGTCGGTCTGTGCGATTCACATCGGCGTGCATTCGCTAAATGATTATCAACGCGGGAATCGCTGCGGAACGATCGCCTCGCGGGTTTGGCCCGATGTTTTGAGTCCACCGAATCGCTCAATTCGTTCGCACGTCAATTGAATCGCCCGACATCTGACACCGAATTGGCATGATTAGGCTCTTGCGGGGGAGTGCATTGTATGGCGATATCGAATGGACAGTCTTTCCGGCAGGTTGTGGCGAGCGAATTGTTGATCCCAAAAATTTCGGCATTTTAATGTTGCCGCGACAGATGATACCGACGAAGCCGGTGGTACGCATTTCCCTGTGAAGGAATATGTCGAAGCCACCCATCTCTCTGCGTTTAGTGAAGAAGCCAGGGACACTTTCAGTTGCACGGGCTGTGCGGTGTATCATTCAGGCCGAGGACACCGCCGTGACTACTTTGCCGAAAGTTTCAGATCGATCCACACAAGACGATGATCCGAGCAATCCGCGACCTTGGCACCAGGATCTGTCGACAGCGGCCAGAAAATTCCGGCTGCGGTGGTATTCAGGTTTTTCGACGGGAGCACGTAGTCGGCTCGAAGATTTCCCACGCCGCGATCGTTGAAATCGGCGGTGTCTTGGGCGTGATCTCCTTTGTGTGCTTCGTTCTTTCCCCCCTGAGTCTTCGCGGCTTCAGTCCCGCCCGCACTGGCTGGTGTCAGTGCGGAGTTGACTCGCGGATGTGTCAGCAGTTGATTGATGGCGACCTGATAGCTGGCTCCATCATTGGGGTCGGCGTTCTGATCACCCAGAATCACGAATGCAGCAGTGCTGGCAAGAGTTCCCAAGTGTCCCTGATCATCGACCAGCCACGGCTTCTGTTCATCCGAAAGGTATTCGGCCCACAATCGAATCTCATCGTGATTGCGACGACCGTTGCGATCTTCCGGGCCGTCGAAGGCCGGTGGAGTCGGGTGACTGGTGAGCAGGTGCAGAATTTGTCCGTCGATGTTTACTGGCACATCCCAGTGGCTCTTTGATGACAGACGCAGGAGGTTCAAGTCTTCTTCGCTGTACCAGTTGGTGTTGTCGTCCTTGCCGCTGGGAGGCAGGAGTGCCTCGGGCATCGACTTCCACAGCAGCTTCTGGAATGTGCGGACGTCGTTTGTCTCAATCGGAAACTGAGACAGCAGGACCATGCCATACTGACCGGGGAATTTTCCGAATCCGATTGCGTCGCCGGGTCCATTGGTCTTGCCATCATGATCAAGATCTCGCCCGGACGGCACGCCGGTATTCACCGGTGCTGTGAAGAAGTATGGATAGCGGATTGGTTCTTCAGCGGCCCAGTCGGCGGTTGCATTGACGTATTCCTCAAGGAAGCAATTCACCGCCTTGTTGTCTTCGCTGAAGTCGAATTCATTCAGCAGCACAATATCGGGTCTCACCGTGCGAAGAACCCTGGCGACTTTTTGAGCCTGTTTGTTGGTTCCGCCGGAAAGATCCTTGAGTAGTTCTCCGGACTTGTCGCGATTGAGACTGCAGTTAAACGTGGCGACTCGTACGGTCTTCTGTGAATCATTCTGCTGCGCTGATACGTCATCCTGCGAGACCACGCAAGCCATGGCAAGAATCAAACCGGATACAATGTGTCGCGAGGAATTCATATGAAGAAACTCAGACTCCAGGTATGAAAAACAGCCACTCTACGAGCCGGCGAAGTTATCAGCAATCGCGAGAATACGCGAGCGGTGCCGCAGGAATTCGGCAGAACATGGCGACTTCAAAAACCTCCGAACCAATCTACGCTCAGGGAACGTTCAGCCTGCGTGACGGCAGGATTCATTCGCTTTCTGGTTACACGTGAACTGTCGCTGCGAGAGTTGACTGCGCGGATTGAAATCGTAAAGCTGCGCAAAGTAGCACGACCAGACTCGTCTTAAGGTCTCGACCTGCAATGGCGAGGAGCACTTAAAAATGCTGGTGTTGTGCTGCATTCAGGCATCAACTAGCTGCCCAGGATTAATATAATCTTTCATGGATCCGCGCGGAGCCAACAATTGAAACGCAAGAGATTTAGAATCGCTCTACTCATCCTGATCTTTGGCTTTCTCAATTCGCAGTCAGAGGCTGACGTGATCGTCATGAAGTCGGGCCAGCGGATTGAAGGCGAAGTGCTGAAGGTTCAGAAAGATACTGTCTTTGTGGACATTGGTGTGGATGTCGTCAGGATTCCTGTGGACCAGATTGAGGAGCGAATCGAGACTGCAGCAAAGCCCGAGACCGTCAAAAAGACCGACGAAGGAGTCTTCATGTCGGCCGATCTTCCGGAGCGGACAGTAAAGGAATTGGTTGGTAAGTATGGTGAAGGTGTTGTGCTGATTCAGAACCCTGAAGGATTGGGTTCCGGATTCATCATCAATGATCGTGGATATTGCGTCACAAACTACCATGTGGTCGAGGGCCAGACTCGTGTGGCGGTGACCATCTTTCATCAGGGACAGAATGGCGATTTTGAGCGTCGAGCGATCCGGGATGTCAAGATTTTGGCACTGAATCCGTATTTTGATCTCGCGTTACTGGAGATCCCGGCACAGAAGGATTTGAAGTTTCAGCCGGTCTATATCGCCGATGATGACAGCCACCGAGAAGGCGATACGGTGTTTGCGATTGGAAGTCCCCTG
>CAIJTV010000468.1:0-6910 GCA_903823635.1 uncultured Planctomycetaceae bacterium | reverse complement strand
TCGCGCTGTTTCTCAAACCACGAGTCCCATTCTTCGTCGGATGCGTCTTCAGCCAATTCCTGTTTCCAGTCGAAACGCACTGTGGTTGAGCCACCGGGCAGAAGTCGTTCGGTGAAATTCAGCCCTGTGCCAGCCTGATGAATATTGAGGCTCATCTCACTGGGGACGATTGAATTCGCGTCGGTGATATCCTGTTGAATCGTCAAGAACTCGGGAGGCATCGCAAACGGGACTTCGATCTCATACGTCGCCGTGTACTGCATCATATCCGTCGCCGCAATTCCGTCAGCAGGAATCTCAAACGGCTTCATGTCCGTAATCTGACCTTTGTAGAGTTCTCCGTTGGCATCTCGCAGCGAGATCTTTTCCAGCAGAAACTTTTTATGGTCCTCAAGGCCCCGTTTCAGATCTTCAGGAATCAGTCGATCCTGATCATTTGGCTCGAGCCCCTGAAACAGAATCAGGTCTTCGGCAAACATCTGAACTCGCAGAATCGCTTTGCTGCGAGTCACAAACATCTGAACTTCAGTAATCGAAATCGGGTGAGCAACACCGGTCGCCTCACAGACGCTGTTGGTTAGAGCGCAGAGGAGAAAGATTAATCCAGCTACGAGAGAACTCGAGAGGATTTGGCGGGGTGGCACGTGAGGTGGCAATAGAAACACAGTTCGAAGTTCTGGTACGAAGAACGCTCAACCAAACATGCGCATGTAGCCGGATTCGTGAGAATTCGGAGCGGTTTCTGAGCTCTCACGAGCTCAGCTACGGTTTTGTTAAGGCTTCTAGGGGACTTGATTCAAAATAAACACCATTTTGATTCGCAGCCTGGTATCAGTCACGAGGAATTGCAACCATGTCGCAGCCGGGCATCGACTTTATTGCCCCGCAAAGCGCGCATTGATAGCTCAGGTTGTTTTCGTCGTTTAGGGAGATTTTTCTATGCGTACACTGCTGCTTCTGATGGCGTTTATGCAGGCTGAAGGGGAATCGCCGAGACCTGACGTCGAGTATTCCATCTTTCAGTTTCCCGCGAACCAGATTCCTCGTATCGATGGCGATGCCAGCGACTGGGCGATTGTTCCGGATTCCTACGCGATCGGCACGGATCAGCTTGTTGATACCGTCGGGAAGCACGGCGACAAACGCGATCCAAAAAATCTCGACGTCAGCGTCAAAGTCGGCTGGGTGAAAGGTCAGAGCCATCTCTATTTTCTGTATGAAGCGTCGGACAATTACTGGGACTTTGCCAGCACCGATCTGCACAACGACATCTTTGAAGTGGTCGTTGACGGCGATCGTTCCGGAGGTCCGCTGATTCGTCAAATGCATCCAAAGGCCGCTCTCCGAGACAAGATGGAGACGCACTTTCTTTTCCACGGAGTTCACGCCCAGAATTATCACATCTTTACGCCGGCCGAAGGGAAAGATTGGACGATGGTCTGGGGATCTCAGCCGTGGATCAAAGATTTGCCGTATGCTAACTCAGCGACTCGTTACAACTTTAAGCACGGCGAATCCGGAAAGCTGACGCTCGAATTCTTTATTACTCCGTTCGATTACGCGCCGCCAGATAAATCTCGCGCAGTCGCTTCAAAGCTGGAGGAGAATCAACTGATTGATTTGTCGTGGTCCGTGCTCGATTATGACAGTGATGCGGAAAAACAGTACAACGACTTCTGGAATTTGTCGCACAAGACGACGATGTACGGAGATGCGTCAGATCTTGTTGCCTTTCGTCTGAAACCGATCGAAGCCAGTCTGCGAAAACCAGTCGAGGCCGATTGGTCATTCAAGGTCATCAGCGCCGAAGATCGCACAGTCGCATTTCGCGATCAGTCGTGGGGCGAGATCTCATCGTGGCATTGGGACTTCGGCGACGGCACGACCTCAACCGATCAACATCCCACACACAAGTTCGAAAAGCCGGGCGAATTTGTTGTCGTGCTGAACGTCGAAGGCCCCAAAGGGAAATCTCGACGATCGAAAGTTTGGGACGTAACCCTGCCGTAAGATTCCGCAATCAGCCAGGGGCGAAATGGTCTTCATTTGGATATTCTGGTCTTCGGATTCAGAACTCAAATATTGTACCCCAGGTATCAAATCTCAGAGATCTTGCCGGGGATTGGAGTCGATCGCGTCGCTGGGTTTTCAACACGGCAGAAGACCGCATCTCACTTTCCTTGACGAAGCCTGGCAGAACCTTCACGCTACCGAAGAGTTTCTCCGTTCAACGTCGGTGGCTGATCCCGATGATCAGTGAGGTGTGTTTTGCGAAGTCATCAAAAGTATTGCTGTGGCCTGCTGGTCTTTGCCGCAAACGCCATCATGGCAACCTTGGGCCGGGCTCAGGATTTGCCAGACGGAACGGAAGCAGCCACAAAGCAAATGGCGGCCTTTCGAGTTCCCGCAGGGATGACTGTGGATCTGTTCGCCGCTGAGCCGAAGCTGGCTTCTCCTGTGGCCATTGGGCTCGACGAACACAATCGAGTTTTCGTGGCGGAAGAATACCGATTCAATCTTGGAACAGAGGAGAATCGAACACGGCCCTTTCTTCTGGAGGACGATCTGCAGCTTCAGACAACAGATGACCGTCTTCGCATGTATGAAAAGTGGGCCGCTGAGTTCGCAGGCGGCATGGAATGGTTTACGAAGACGGCCGACCAGGTACGACTCGTCGAAGACACCGACAGCGATGGCCGCGCTGATCGGTCGACGGTATTTGCTCCCGGATTTAATGGGACTCTGGATGGCCTGGCTGCTGGTGTCATGGCCACCGACGGCGATGTGTTTTTCACCTGCATTCCCAATCTCTGGCGTCTGCGAGATACCAACGGGGATGGAGTGGCCGACGAACGTTCGATCGTGCAATCTGGATTTGGAGTTAACGCCGGGTTTCTTGGCCACGATCTGCATGGCTTATGCTGGGGTCCGGATGGGAAGCTGTATTTTTCGGTCGGCGATCGCGGGTTTCATCTGAGAACTCGTGAAGGGATGACTCTGCACGGTCCGCGTAATGGTGCGATTTTTCGCTGCCTGCCCGATGGAAGCGAAATGGAAGTCGTGATGCGTGGACTACGAAATCCGCAGGAGATCATCTTCGACAAATACGGCAATCTGTTTGCCGCCGACAACAATTGTGACAAGGGAGATCACTCCCGACTGGTCTATGTGATCGAAGGCGGACACAGTGGCTGGAACATGGCGTTCCAGAGTTTGCCGGAACCCTATCTGACCGGCCCGTGGCACGCGGAGAAGATGTGGCATCTGTCGGAGTCTCATGTTGCAGCCACCACAATTGCGAATGATTCAGCCGTCACAACGGCGCCCCCCGCGGTTGCCGATGATCGACCAGCGTGGTTGCTGCCTCCTGTCGGAAAGCTGGGCGCTGGTCCGTCGGGATTCGCCTACTATCCCGGAACTGGTCTGGCGGAACGTTATGACCACCATTTCTTTCTGTGTAACTATACCGGCAATGGTGGCATCGAATCGTTTTCCATCGTGCCACGTGGTGCCGGGTTTCAGATTGTCGACGAGCAAGATTTTTTGAAACCTGTTTTTGCCACCGATTGTGAGTTTGGTTACGACGGCCGGCTGTATGTGTCTGATTTTGTGAATCTTATCTGGGATGGCGGTTCCTCCGGCGGTCGAATTTATCGAGTCACAGATCCGGCGAATCAATCGGCTGCTGTCGTTACTGAAACCACAAGCCTGATGCGAGCAGGTATCAAAGGCCTGCCTTCGGAACAGTTGTCGGAACTTCTGGGGCATGCCGATTTGCGGGTTCGCCAGCGAGCCCAGTTTGCTCTGGCGGCAAAAGGTGAGCCATCAACATCGCTGTTCATTGCTGCAACCGCGGCCAGCAACTCACTGCTCAAACGACTGCATGGAATCTGGGGGCTGGGACAAATCGCCGCCCATGCGAATAGAACACAACTTGCGGCCTCATCACAAGCGAATCCCGGCAACCCACCTTTGTCAGGCCGAGTAATGCAGCAGAAAAACATGGCAGCAGAAGCGTTGACGTTGCTACTGAACGATGAGGATTCCGAAGTCCGTGCTCAGGCACTGCGAACTCTGGGCGATCTTCGCTATCAGCCTGCCGCCGTTGCGGTAACTTCAAAGTTGAAAGACACGGATCCTCGAGTTCGCATGCTTGCGGCACTGGCCGTTGGTCGAACGAAGTATGCGGCCGCGCTGCCAGAAGTAATTGAGATGCTGCGGGCCAATGGGCATTCAGATCCGTGGCTGCGACACGCCGGAGTGATGGCTTTGACGGGAATCAAAGATCGCTCCGCATTGTCGCGTTACGCGACCGATCAGGATCCTGTGATCCGCATGTCCGTGCTGCTGACGGTTCGTAAGTGGCTGCTGGAACCACAGGAAAGCTGGGTTTCTACACAGACTGATAGCATTCCGTCGTATGCGCCAGACTCTGCGGATGTTGATTCAGTGGTGGCGTTTCTAATGGATTCGGATCTTCAAGTCGTAGCGGAGGCGGCTCGAGCCATCAACGACCTGCCTCTGGAAAACGCGACGAAGACACTGGCTGAGCTGGCAGAGAAAAAGTCTGCGGAGACAACTGGCCTTTCGCCGCTCAGTGCAATGCCGGATTCCCTGTTGCGGCGAATTATGAACGCCAATTTTCGCCAGGGAGACGTTGTTTCCCTGCAGCGCGTCCTCGTGATGGCTCAAAGTTCACTCTGTTCTTTTGCAGTTCGTCAGGAGGCCCTGCAGGCGTTGATTGAATGGGCCGAACCGTCGTCTCGAGATCGCGTGACTGGCTTCTGGCGTCCTCTGACTGCTCGTGATGCCGAGATGATGAAACATTGTCGAGAAGTCCTGGCGGATCAGTTGCCAGCTCTTTTGGCAACGACGCCGGATACGCTTCAGAGTCAGCTGGTGGCTTTGATTAATCGTCATCAACTTCCCATTGAAGATGGTGAGTTCGCAGCGTGGGTCACGGATTCCTCAAAGAGTTCTTCTGTTCGCGTGGCAGCATTAAGACTGCTGGCGGCCAGAGAGTCACTGGAAACTTCGGTAAGCATTGATGCTGCATTGGCGTCTGATGTCGATCTGCTGCGAGCCGAAGCGCGGGACTTGTTACTGAAACTGGAGCCCGATCGGGGACGAGGATTATTGGTTGAGATTGCTCAGGCACCGGCCGCTTCGATTTTCGAACGCCAACGTGCCATCAGCGCCGTGGCAATGCTGCAGCAGGAACAGACTGATGCAGTCTTACTGACACTGGCCCGGCAACTGGCGGAGGATTCGTTGGCTCCGGCACTGCATCTGGAAGTCATTGAAGCCGCGACGCTGCGAAATACAACGGAACTGAAGAGTCTTGTCGACCAGTTCAAAGCGAAGCAAAGCGGAAAGGGCTTGGTGGCTCAGTATCAAGCGGCCGTCGAAGGTGGTCGTCCTGATCAAGGTCGAAGTCTGTTCGTGGGACATCGAGTCGCGCAGTGTGTCAGATGTCACAAAGTCGGCAGCGCGGTCAATGGAGGAAATGCGGGGCCTGATTTGAATCAGGTAGCGAAACGTCATGACCACGCGTCGTTGTTGCAATCGCTGGTGGAGCCGAGTGCAAAGATTGCGAAGGGGTTCGAATCAGTCACAATCGTGCTTCAGTCTGGTCAGTTGGTGGCGGGGGTCATCCGCAGTGAGGAGAACGGGACCATCATGATCGAGCAGCCTGATGGCAAACTTGTGACGATCTCAGCCGACGACGTAGAAGATAGAACAGCTCCCAAATCTGCCATGCCCGAAATGCACCGCGCGTTGACGCTGCGGGAGTTGAGAGATCTGGTCGAGTATTTGTCGACACTGCAGTAACGGGAGGTTGATGTAGTCCACAATTCCCCGTTTCTGTTTGCCGCCAAGCTGGGGGCGACCGTTCACGCAAAAGCCATCACTTCCGGCTCGGCAGCAAGCGATTCCAGCAACTGATCGCCTGGTAAGCTTTGTGGTCTGGAGTGACTAAGAGGGCCGAAGATTGTCAATTTGCCGTGTTTTTGGCAATTTCACGACAGGTCGCTGATATCAAGCGTGCGAAATCCCGGCATTTTAGGCACCGACAGTGTTTCTCAATGTTGCTCATTGGCCCCGTTGTCGATACCTTTGTCCGTTTCCCGCTTCGCTTTCCAGCAGACAGCGGGGTTTTTCTCTGCACGCAGCCGCATGAATTGCGGTGTTTGCCTGTCGTATTCCGGACATTGTCTCCGGAAAATTTGGTGACGGTCCTGACGAGCGTTTCGCAGGATGGTGCAGAGTCCGATTGCAAAGTATGGGAGTTTTTCAGGGAAATGGGTCGTTACACAGGTCCAAAAGGACGCATCAATCGGCGTCTGGGAATGAATGTTTACGAGAACGCCGGAGCTATCAAAGCTGCGGAACGCAAAGAGTATCCTCCTGGGATGCACAAGCGCCGCAAGAAGGACACCATCTACGGTGCCGCTCTGACCGAGAAGCAGAAGATCAAATTCTACTACGGGCTCAGAGATCGACAGTTGTTCCGCTATTTCGATATCGCGAAGCGAACAGCGGGCAATACAGGATCGACACTGTTGATCATTTGCGAACGACGTCTGGATAATGTTATCCGACGCGCCGGGTTTACTCTGACACGCCCACAGGCTCGTCAGGGTATCGTTCACCGCCATTTCCAGTTGAACGGCAAAACCGTCAACAAGCCGGGCATCATGGTCCGACCAGGCGACGTTGTAACGCTGCGTAACCGTCCTAACATTCGCAAGTTGTACAACGCTGTCGGCGAACAGGCTCCTCCAGCCAGTGCTGAATGGCTATCCGTCGACAAGGCGTCAATGAAGTGCATCGTCACGACATTGCCAACCATCGACGACGTAATGCTCAAGGTTGAAGTAGGTAAGGTCGTCGTGTTCATGTCACGCTG
>CAIJTV010000467.1:0-1964 GCA_903823635.1 uncultured Planctomycetaceae bacterium | reverse complement strand
GACGGCTGAGCCACTCCGTCTGACAAACACAAACTGAATCCACTGACGGCTGTTCTGATTTTCGCCGTGTGAGTCTCTGAAGTCGTAATCTGAATTGAAGCCTGATTGTCAGCGTCGATCAGGAGCGACGGCGTCCCGTTTGCCGGGGAGACAACAGTCCCCTGACAGATCGCAAGTCCCTGCAGATTGGTCGGCGTCGGCTGATTCCAAGGCGCGGGCCAGGGAGAAAATGCGTCCGCGTTAATCGCGAGACGAATCTTTCGATCACCGCTTTGCGAACTCCTGACAAACTCCCGCGTCGTCTGTCGAATCGTCTCGACCTTGTTCTCATTCCACTCACCGGTTCTTGCGGTTGTATCCAGTCCCAGCCCCGGCGTTCGCAGGTCAACTCGCACGCAATGCAACTTCATGGATCGCGGTGCTGTTGCAAGTTCTGAAATGAGTCGCACGCCAGGGAGCATTTCTTCCGTTTGCTCCCATTCGAATTCAACGGATTGAGCAAAACAATGATCGGTCGAGACGACCAGGATCAGGGCGAATCCCAGCATGAATCGAATATGGCTCAACGGCGATGAGTAAAAAGTCACGTTCAGAGCTCCTTCTACCTGACAGCACGCACAGATGACGATGGGCAGGTGAAGCGTACCGTCTGATGCGTGTCGATCTCAAGACAACAAAGAACCCGTTATGCGGTTGAGTTGCCTGTGATGCAGAAAGACCTGAATAAAAATGGACAGGCATGTCTCATGTCAATGTCACCGCACCGTTGAGACTTGTTTCGGCGGCCGCAGTCTTGTCTTCGTTTGTTGCAACCGGAGATTGCTGCGAAGATACACAATCTGTTCAACGATCTATTCGCCGATCAACATGACCCCAACTCGATCCGCGTTTTCGAAACTCAAAACCGCAGGGACCGATGGATTGACGTTTCAATTCTGATTCCGCAAGGATCAAAGATTATCATGAAGCAATCACTCACTTTCCTCTTTGCACTTTTACTTTTGCCGTTTGGAAAAATCTCCGCCGGAGACCTGAAACTCGCGGCAGTGTTTTCAGACCATATGGTGCTGCAGCGAGACAAGCCGGTGCCCGTCTGGGGCTGGGCTGATCAAGGTGAAAAGATCACCGTCGAATTTGGCGGGCAGAAGCAAAGTGCTGTGGCAGACGCTGATGGCAAGTGGCAAATGAAGCTGGATCCGCTGGAGGCCAGTACGGAATCGCAAACGTTGGTCGTTCTTTCAGAGAAGCCGGATCGCAAAGCAGAAGTTTCAGATGTGCTTGTGGGCGAAGTCTGGCTTGGTTCCGGTCAGTCAAACATGGCGATGACCGTGAACCGCGCGAAGGATTTCGAGACAGAACAGGCCGCCGCGAACTTTCCTTTGATTCGCATGTTCAAAGAAGAATCCGCAGCCTCCGCAACAGCCCAGGCTGACAGCAAAGGGAAGTGGGCTGTGTGTTCGCCGGAAACTGTTGCCGGATACTCGGCGACACTATATTTCTTTGGACGTGAGTTGCATCGTGAGCTGAATGTACCCATAGGCCTGATCAATTCGTCCGTCGGGGGAACTCCGATTGAATCGTGGATCGCGGAGGAGGCTCAGGCAAAAGTCCCAGAGCTGAAGGATCTCGTTGAAGCACAGGCAAAGACAGCGGCCGCGATCGACGAAGCGACAATGAAGGCCAACTATGAAAAGCAGTTGGCCCGCTGGAAGGCTCAGGCAGAAAAGGCCAAAAAAGACGGTACGAAGGCACCAAGACGACCGACCGATCCACTGGAATCGATCCGGAGGAAAGGCAATTCCGGTGGTCTCTTCAACGGCAAAATTTCTCCGCTCATTCCGTATGCAGTACGAGGAATCGTCTGGTATCAGGGTGAAGCCAACTCTGCGCCCGGCAAGGGACCGTATTACCAATATCAACTGCCGCTGCTGGTCAATGACTGGCGCGCACGATGGGGAGAAGAG
>CAIJTV010000466.1:0-5273 GCA_903823635.1 uncultured Planctomycetaceae bacterium | reverse complement strand
GACCGTGGTTTCAGACGACGGATGTTGAGCGTCAACAACTGAATGCGTGGTTGACTTCAATACGAACTGACATTCAGCACGAAACGGGGGCTGCTTTGGGTTCGCTGCTGATCCATCGTAACGGCTGCCTTGCGTGTCATGATCGAGATCTCAAAAATGGGCTTTCGACTCATGCCGGAGTCATCTCCTCCCTGCGAAGTGACCTCAATGGTCAAAGCCAGGCACTGATCCCACCCGCACTGACGGCAGCTGGTGACAAACTCAAGGATGAGTATTTGATGTCTGCGGTCAGTGGAGAACAAGCCAGTCGCAGGTTGCCATGGTTGCTGGTGCGGATGCCGAAGTTTGGTTTTTCGGCAGATGAGAAGACGGCAGTCACTCGGTATTTCGTAGGGGCCGATCGAATACCTGACGCCGCCGATGTCGCTCGAGAAGAACTTTTCCGTCATTTGAATCCACATCATCCGACCATGGCAACGCCCGCTGATCTGCTGACCGGGAATCATCTGATCGGAGCCGGTGGCTTCAATTGTATTGCGTGCCACAAAGCTGGCCCGTACGAACCTCGCAACGTAGCCATGGGCACGCGCGGATCAGACATCATGTCGATGGGGCAACGAATTCGTCCGCGTTACTTCATGCGCTGGATGGAGAATCCCATTCGAGTTGTCCCTGGCATTGAAATGCCGGCCATTCGGAAGCCTATCCCTGGTGTGCTGGAAGATTCACTGCCGCAGCAGATTGCTCTGATGTGGACAGCTCTCGCCGATCCAAAGTTTTCTCCACCGACGGTCGTAAGCCGATATGAACAATTCGTCACTGTCGCGCCGGGACAGCCACCGCGCGTGCTGCGGGATGTCTTTACGGTTGGAGATCCCAGGGATCGCAACAGCGTTGCTCGCGCGATGGCTGTTGGATTCAACAATGGGCACAATATTCTGATCGATCTGGACACCATGCGGCTGAGGCAATGGACGATCGGGGAATTTGCTCGGCAACGAACGGAAGGCAAAAGCTGGTTCTGGGATATGGCTGGCGTCACTGTCTCGTCGGATCCTGAGATCACGTTTCTGAGTCGACTGGTCAGCAAGACTGCAACAGACAAAGAGCCACTCAGTCCGGTGACGGATCAACGTCGTCAGGCGGAATTGATTTCCAGTAAGGTGACTGATCAGTCGGTGATTCTTCGAGTGCGTTACTATTTTGATCCTTCACCTCAGGCGAGCACCCAGGCCGGAAAGGACACGAAGAATTCGGCCGCGCTTTCACGACATACGGCCGTCACGGCGTGGAATGATCCGGCCCGAAGTCTGCTGACGTCTGTTGTTAACTTCACAATTCAGCCATTCGAGCAATCCGGCGACGAAACCGGTTGGATGGTCAAAGCCGATGTTGAAGAATCACCAAACGACTATCTCGTACGGTTGGAAGGATGGTCTGATGCGGAATCATCTGCCGGGATTCCGTGGAGTGTGAAAGCTGGTTCTGAGAACAAAGCGAATACTGCGGTTCGTCTGCAGAATGGAGAAATGGCGACGTTGCAGTTCTTGACCAGCGTCAAACCGCCCGTGATTGTTCCGCCTGGAATTCCACGAGCGATGAGTTCGCCAGATCAGGTCACAGCCCTGCCCGGATTCGAAGGCCGCAGACTTCCGATTGATACGGCGATTATGCCCACTGCGATGACCTGGCTGGCCGATGGTCGTCTGGCGTTTACTTCTCTGCGTGGACAGGTCTGGATCGCCGACGATCAGGACAAGGACGGCAGCCCGGATGCTCTGACATTATTTGCGGAAGGCCTCGCGGCGCCATATGGGATTCAGGCTGATGGCAGTTCGATATTGGTATCACATAAGCCCGAGATTCTGCGGCTCCGCGATACTGATCAGGACGGGCGAGCTGACGAGTTTGATGTGTTTGCTTCGGGCTGGGGATTCAGCGACGACTATCACGACTGGACCACGGCACTGGCTCGTGATCAGAACGGCGACTATTTCGTGGGGCTTGGCAGTGACTATTCTCAGAACAATCGACCGGCTGATAATGATCGCTGGCGAGGAACCGTCCTGAAAGTCAACTCCGCCGGAACGATCACGCCGATTGCGTTTTCCATGCGGTTCCCGATGGGCCTGGCGTTCGATAGTCAGGATCGATTATTCGCGACGGACAATCAGGGAGTCCAGAATACGTTCAATGAAATCAATCACATCATTGAAGGCAAACACTACGGCGTTCCATCGCGACACGAAACAGCCAAAGATGTGACTGTGGAAACGCCGGCCCTGATGATTCCGCATCCATGGACACGCAGCGTTAACAGTATCACCTTCTTTCCGAAAGACTATGCGATCTCTGAACTGGCCGGGCATGGTGTTGGTTGTGAATATGATACGCGTTGTCTGATTCGCTTCACGGTTCAGGATGTGAACGGCACCATGCAGGGAGCCAGTTATCGCTTCAGTCTACCTGACCAGCCGAGCGGTGGAGGCAACTTTGTTGGGCCTGTTGCGTCGGCTATTGGGCCAGACGGAGGCCTCTACATCGGTAGCATTTGGGACAGCGGCTGGCAGGGCGGCACGAACACGGGAACGATTGAACGGATGGTTCCGGCAAAGAAAATGCCCAATGGGATCCGTGAGATTCTAGCGACGGCCCAGGGATTTGAAGTCTCCTTTTTTCACCCCGTCACAGCCAGCAAAGCGACCGATGTCAACAACTGGAGTCTGCAGGGTTACACCAGATCCTGGGGCGGCAGCTATGCGACGCCGGACTCCGATCGACACCCGGTCGTTCCTTCGGCATTGACGGTTTCGGACGACCTAAAAGCAGTCTCCATTCAGACGGCTGCATTGAAAGCGGGCTATGTCTATGAGATCTCAGTCAGGAAGCCGCTTGATGAATCCGCCGCAGCGGATTTCTGGCCGACTGAGGGACACTATTCCATGAAGGTCGTGCCCAAGTGAGGCGATGATCATTGATCGCAGAGTCTGTAAGCCGTGGAGTTCATGGCTTTGCTGATTCAATGGGAGCCTTCACTGTTGGCGATTCGTCGGACAGCAGATCATTGATCATTGAAATCAGTTCTTCAGGCCGAAAAGGTTTCTGGAGGACCGCATGGACTTGTAAATCGCCTGTTATCGCAGGGATGTCTTCCGTGGAGCAACCTGTCATAAGAATGACTGGGAGATGGATTCCCTTTTCATGAAGGACTTCCAGCATTGATGGCCCATCTACCGGAGACATCACCAGGTCGAGCAAAAGACAGTCGGCCTCTTTGTGCTCCACAAGATATTCCAACGCATCCGTCGCACATGTAAACAAGTCTGCTTTGCCACCGATAAGTTCAATGGTGCGCCCAATAACCTCCAGTGTCTCGGTCTGAGTGTCCACCGCCGCAATTCGAAGGATACGTGATGTCGTTGACAGTGCTGAAGGGTGCGAGCCAACAGGTTCGATGCGTGCCGGCATCGCAGACCTTGTCAGGAGAATGCGGAATCGGCTGCCCTCGCCGGGAAACGAAGTGAGCTGTATCAGGCCATCATGGCGATTCACATGACCATACACCACAGACAATCCGAACCCATGTCCGTCCGGTTTTGACCTCGTCGAGAAGAACGGCTGGAAGACTCGCGCATAATCCGATTCCGCAATTCCCTTTCCGGAATCAATGACCTCAAACCAGACGAACTCCCCACCAGTGCGGCGATTTCCAAACGTGGGTGTATCGACCGGAACATCGGGAAGGAAATCGCACCCGGTTCGAATCAGAATGGTTCCCTGAACATCAATCATGGCCTGAGCCGCATTGGTCACAAGGTTCAAAAGGATCTGATCAATCTGTTCCGCATCGCCTTCCGTTTGCAGAGGAATCGGATCCGGATCAAACAAGATCGAATGACGCCC
Source organism: uncultured Planctomycetaceae bacterium (assembly GCA_903823635.1). GTDB lineage: Bacteria > Planctomycetota > Planctomycetia > Planctomycetales > Planctomycetaceae > SXXK01. The sequence continues at coordinate 1,370 of CAIJTV010000466.1, read as the reverse complement.
ACCAAGACCGGCCCGAAGAAGTGGCAGCATTCGATTCACTGAATCATTCAGATCAATGACCTTCTTCGTGGCAGGCTGTTTTCCGGCATAGGCCAACATCTTGCGACTGAGTCCGGCCGCCGTTTCAGCAGAACGGATGATTCCTTCCAGGCACTGTGAGCCTGCCGGCGAGCCGGGTTCCAGGTACTTCAGCAGGTCCGCATTACCTATCACGCCGACCAGAAGATTGTTGAAATCATGCGCGATTCCGCCGGCCAGTGCTCCGAGACTTTCCAGTCGTTCCGTCTGAGCCAGTCGCAGTTCGATGCGTTCGGTTTCCTGTCGCTGCTGTTCTGTATGCAGGATTTCTTCCTTGAGTCTTCGATTGGCATTTCGCAGCTTTCGTCGATCTCTGAGAAGGATGATGGCCAATCCACAAAACACGGCAAATCCGATTCGCGAAAACCTCAACGAGCGTTGACTTTCTTCATCCGCTCGCAATTGTGCTGCGGTGATTCGCTCGGACTGCATCGCCATCATCCGGCTTGCTCTGGAAGTATTCCATTCACCGAGTGTCAGGGACGTCAATCGAATTTTGGCCCTAAGACTTCGCGATCGTGTTGCCAGACATTTTCGTAACTCCTGACGGTGATGCTCCCTCGTCCCATTAGCTGGCAAGTTTAGTACTGCTCCTACAATCTTCCGCAGCGTGTCCTGGCAGTTGATCGTCGGAATGGAGTTATAGAGAGAGTCGAAGGTCGACTGCACCCGTATAAGATCATCCTGGCTCTGAAGTATCTCGATCATGCTGAGTTGACACATCGCAATAATCGTTTGATGCTTCAGCTCCCTGGCCAGCTTCAGAGCTTCCTCCAGGGTCAATAACGCGGCTGAATCATCCTCGGATTGCTGTTCCAGATCGGCTATCAACAAGAGAGTAGAGATTCGTAAATCGCGGGACAGAGCCGTAAATTCCGGCCTCCGTCTGATCGCATCACACTGCTGCAGGAACTCCGAAACGGGTTTCTCGGGATTCGACTTTAAATCGCAGCGAAGCGTCAGGATTTCGTGTCGTGTCTGAACATCAGACATCACCTGTGATGACAGAACAGAAGAACATTCCAACAGAAGGGCGTCCGGCATCATGCCATCATCAAGCCGGCAAGCCAGCAGGTCCTGCAGAAGCCGGCAGCGGATCTCGCGGCTGCTGTTCGGAGTCGGCATCGTCAGTTCTGAAATCGGTGGTATCGGAACAAAAATCGTATGACTGAGTCCCAGAATCCGCTGGTGCTGAAACAAGGCGTGCGTAAAAAAAAGTTGGTAGGTCTGATGATTGTTGAGAGGAAATAGTTCCAGTGCCCGACGGAACTCGTTGTCTCCTGCTTCTATTC
>CAIJTV010000465.1:0-2418 GCA_903823635.1 uncultured Planctomycetaceae bacterium | reverse complement strand
AGGTCGTAATCGAAATGCTGCGTTTCCCAACCGCAAGTCGGCCGGGAGAAGCGGTGCTGACCGAGGTTCTCGGCAAACGCGGTGATCCGGGCATCGATACGATGACGGTGGTTCACAGCCTTGGATTGCCGCACGAGTTTCCTGAAGACGCGCTCGCCGAAGCGCGGCGGCAGGCGGAACTTTTCAAGGAGACGGATCTCTCGGGACGAGTCGATCTGACAAGTGAGACCATTATCACCATCGATCCCGCGACGGCTCGCGATTTCGATGATGCTATTTCCCTGACAAGATCGGACGATGGCCATTGGCATCTGGGTGTGCATATCGCCGACGTGGCTCACTTCGTTCAGGCCGGCAGCCCGCTCGACAAAGAAGCACGTAAGCGAGGGACCAGTGTTTATCTGCCGCGACATGTGATTCCCATGCTGCCCGAGTTGATCAGCAATGGACTGGCCAGCTTGCAGCAGGATCAGGTGCGTTACACAAAGTCGATGTTTATCGAGTTTGACGCTGAGGGAAGTGTTGTTGGGACGGACGTCGCCAATTCTGCGATTAAAGTGGTGCGTCGATTCGCTTATGAAGAAGTGATGCCCATCATCCGGAATCCGCAACAGCAGGTGGCCGATGTCACAGCCCCGGTGAGAAAACTGCTGGACCTGATGTTTGAGTTGGCCATGTTGCTGCGTCGTCGACGATATGCAAATGGTGCGCTGACGATGGGCATTCCGGAGGTCGAGATTGATTTCGACAAAGACGGCGGAGTCACCGGCGCGCATGAGCGTCATCATGATGAAAGTCATGAGATCATCGAAGAGTTCATGCTGGCGGCCAATATTGCTGTCGCTCGCCTGTTGGAAAGCAAGCGGTTGCCGTTTCTGCGACGCGTTCACGGCGATCCGGATGAACTCAAAATGCGGAACTTCGAGCAGTTCTGTCTTGGCTTGGGGATTACTCTTCGCAAGGTCCAGAGTCGCGCCGAGTTGCAGGAGATCATTCGTTCGGTTGAAGGAAAGCCGGAATCTCGTGCTGTCAACTTTGCGTTGTTACGAAGCATGAAGCAGGCGGAATATGCTCCGGACGATATGGGGCATTATGCTCTTGCCGAAGAAGACTATTGTCACTTTACAAGTCCGATACGACGCTACCCCGACCTGACAATTCATCGTCTGATCGGGCAATTAGCAGCGAAGAAGCCGGCGAATGCTCAAACCGTTGATGAGCTGCTGGAGTTGGGCAAGCATTGTTCGATTACAGAACGCCGTGCGGAGAAGGCGGAACGCGAGCTGATCAAGATCAAGCTGCTGCGTTACATGTCCGGACACATTGGCGAGGAGATGGATGCCTTCATCACGGGCGTTGAAAGCTTCGGCATGTTCTGTCAGGGCGTCGCTGTTCCGGCAGAAGGCATGGTTCATCTGAACGCGCTGGGCGATGATTTTTATGTGTTTGATCAGCCGACCAGAACGCTGAAGGGCAGTCGCACAAAGCGGGAGTTTCGTCTGGGTGATCCGATTAAAGTCGTCGTTGCGGCCGTGGATATTGATCGCCGCATGCTGGACCTGCGTCCGGTGTTGGATGCTGCTGGATTGAAGCGGCGATCTGCTCCGCGGTCGTCTCGTCCTCCGGGACCGCCTTCCCGTGAGTCAAAGGAACGACGCGGCGGTTCTGGAAGTTATCCTGAACCAGGACGCGGCCGTGGTGCTTCAAAGAATAAACCTAAAGGGAAGGCGAAGTCGAAAGGCAAAACGAAGAAGGGTAAGAAAGGGCGGCGGTGATTTGTGCCAGAGAATGCAATTGGGAAGCGACCATGTGTGTGATGAGCGGCAGAATCGCAGGTTTCACCACAGAGGTCACGGAGAGCACAGAGTAGAATCTCAGAGTTACGCGCGAAGGTTTGAACGCAGAGGTCGCAGGGAATCGCGGAGGAATCTCAGGGTAGCCAGACCTGTCTCAGGTCGGGATTGAGTTTGCAGGACTCAGGGCTTCAGGTTCGTAACCTCAGTCGACCGCAAAGCATTTCCAATGCTACTGCGTCCAGCAGGCTGCAGATATTGAACGAATGAAATTGTTATGACTGGTGTTGTTGGAATCATCCTGTCTTTGCTGTTGCTGATCTATCTTGCGTATCGAGATGTCAGTGTCCTCGTCCTTGCGCCGATCTGCGCTTTGCTGGCTGTTGTGATGGATGGGCAGCATCCGGTGTTGGCCGCATACACTCAGATCTTTATGGTCAGTGTGGGACAGTTTATCGCGGACTATTTCCCGATGTTTCTGCTGGGAGCTTTGTTCGGAAAGCTGATGGAAGATTCCGGCTCCGCAGCGAAGATCGCGGAAGTAATCGTAGGACTCGTAGGAGTTCGCAATACGATCCTGGCGATCGTGCTGAGCTGTGCCGTGTTGACCTATGGTGGCGTGTCT
>CAIJTV010000464.1:0-7397 GCA_903823635.1 uncultured Planctomycetaceae bacterium | reverse complement strand
GATTTCGTCGTTGACGTAGTCGGCAATCATCTGCTGCTTATCGACGTCACCCGGAACGAAATCGGCAATCGCCAGCATCCCAGTGGCGACGAGCGCATCGGCATCGATCTTGTGCGGGTCGGAAGGCTGCAGCAGGTCGCCGGCAAGTTGTTGAGTGATGAATTCGTCGTACGGCAGATCCCGATTGAATGCGGCGACGACCCAATCGCGATAACGCCATGCCTCGCGGAAGTCGCTTTCGATCGGCAATTGAATGAGATCGCGAGCATCGGCATAGCGGACAACGTCCAGCCAATGCCGCCCCCACCGCTCACCATAACGGGGCGACGCGAGCAGCCGATCGACAACTTTCGAATAGGCGTCGGGCGCGTTGTCGTCCAGGTATTCTCGCAGTTCTTCCGGAGTCGGCGGCAGTCCGGTCAGATCGAAAGTAATTCGACGAAGCAATGCCCGCTTGTCAGCGGGAAGCGCAGGATTCAACCCGGCTGCTTCCTGGCGGGATCGAATGAACGCATCGACGTCACTCGTCACCCACGCACTGTCGTAAACGCTCGGCGGCGCGACCGATTGCAGCGGCTCGAATGCCCAATGTTTTGCGGACTTAAACTTCGCTGTGTTCGCGGGCCAGACAGCTCCCGCCCTGATCCACGTCGCGAAGTCTGCCACTTGATCGGGAAGCAGAGCCTTTTCCTTTTCCGGAGGCATCGCAAAAACGTCATTCTGTCGCTGGATTGCGTGGATCAGCAAACTCTCCTCCGGCTTCTCCGGAACAATCGCCGGCCCGGATTCCCCACCCATGATCAACGCCTCGCGGGAGTCGATTCGCAACCCGCCGGACTGCTTCAGTGGGCCATGACAAGCCAGACAGGCCTCGACCAGGACCGGGCGAATTTTTGTCTCGAAGAAATCCTCGTTATCATCCGCGCGCACCGTGGCGTTGCTCGTCGCCAACAGGCTCACGACGAAAATCACGCTGAGCATCACACGGATGCAGGTCGCTCGCTGCCTGGCGTTTGTTCCAGAACTCGATCGACAGGCATAGCGGTCAAGGCAATTCACGTCCTCAAAACTCACGGGCTACCCCAGTTCTCTGATCGGAGTACCGGTCGTGATGGCGACGGGGCGACCGCTACCGTCCGGGAAATGCGTCGACAAATCGATGCCCAAGTGACGGTAAATCGTGGCCATCAGGTCCTGGGGATCGATAGGACGTTCCACCGGATACGCGGCGTGCTTGTCCGTGGCACCGATGACTTGCCCCATGCGAAAGCCACCTCCGGAAATCAGGATCGACTGAGCACCAGGCCAGTGATCGCGGCCCCATTGGAGTTTCCCCGTCCCTGTCCCGGGCTGCAGTGTTCCCTTTGGAGTCCTTCCGAATTCTCCTGCAGCAATCACCAGCACCTTCTTATCAAGCCCGCGATCATAGATGTCGTTGATCAGCGTCGTCACCACCTGGTCATACACCGGCAGTCGATGACGCATGATCGTGGGCAGGTCGATGTTGATCGCGTGGTCATCCCAGCCCGGTGCGTCCATCGCCTTGACGCCACCCGGAACGCTGATGGTGACAAAGCTGACTCCCGCTTCCACCAGACGCCGCGCGACGAGCGCGTTCTGTCCCCATTCGTCCCCGTACTGCGCGACCAGCCGAGGATCTTCCTGCGCGAGGTCAAATGCCTGACGCACCTTGTCGGCGGTCAGGATCTCAATGGCCGTGCGATTGAATTCATCGACTGACTCCATCACGCCACGGTTATCGACATCGCGTCGGAAACCATCGATCTGTCGCAGCAGCGTCACCCGATCGTCGAGCCGTCCCCCTTCGATCGTCAACGTGGAGTTGGGCAAGCCGGTTTTCGTCACGATCGGTGGCCGCCAAGCGCTGCTCCAATAGCCGTTCCCGATTCCCGGGAGGTACTCGCCGTGAGCACTCTGATAAATGACGAGGCCCATCCCCACAGCCGCTGGCACTCCGCGCACTCGAGATTTGAGTGCTCGGCCGATAATCGCTCCCATCTGCGGGTGCGTGGACTCGAACGTACCAGTTTTGAGCCCCGCATTGCCCGACATGAACCGGCCATGCGCCTCGAAGTGCCCGCCGTCGCCGTGTGTGCATGAGCGAATCAAGGCAAAGCGATTCGCGATCCGCGAATGCATCGGCAACAGTTCGCAGAGACTCAGGCCCTGCACGTTAGTGGAGATCGGCATACACGGCCCACGCACCTCGGTGGGAGCGTTCGGCTTCAAATCGTATGTTTCAAGTTGGCTCGGGCCGCCATGCAGGAACAGGAAGATGACGGCCGTATCTTTCGGCAACGTCTTATCTGCCTCGGCTCTCTGTCGCAGCAGAGTCGCCAGACTCATGCCCCCAATTCCCAGCAAACCGGCATGCAACGCCCCACGACGGCTGACGGCCCGCGGGTTCGCCTTGCGGTGGGTGTTGTTGTCGTTCATCGAGTTTTTTTCCTGCCCGGATGATAGCCAAAATTCGGTTGATTACGAGTCTAAAACCGGAGACCGTATGGTTTCCAGGAGAGCGGCAGATTGAGAAGTGCCCTCTTAGCCTGAGGCGCTAGCCAACTACGCAACTCAGTTCCGTTTTCTTCGTGGCGCAGTGCGACCATCACTTCTCCCGCACCGCCACGCTGTTCGACCTTCAGCAAGAGCCGGTCGCCGCGGACTGGCAGCGGCGTCGTCATCAGTTGTCCGATGGCTGCTTTCTCCGTCACTCGTGTAAAGGTGCCGTCCAGCGGACAACTTCCAGATGCGTTTTGTCGTCCGCGCCGCGATACGAGTACGACGTGACCAGCGTACCTTCTTCGAGTTGCACCGTCGGGCCGAAGCCGCCTCCCTGGTACTTGCCGACCGGCGTTTTTGTGTCGAGCTGGAGGCGGTCGTGAGCGAAGTCGAACTCAAAGCCGCCCTCCGTTTCGGTCCCAATGATGGCTCGCACGCCGAGCGGCGGCTTGAGGTCGCGAACCGTGAACGTCAGCAGGAGCCGTTTGTCCTGCAGCCGCAGCAGCGACATGTACATCTCGCCGTAGTCGCCGAAATCGCGGATGCGGTCGAACGTCGTGGCACCGTCGGATGACGAAAACAAGATAAAGTGGTCGGCCTGATCGTTCCCCGCCTGGATCGGCCGGTCCCTGATCGGCAGTTCATTGCTGTCGACGCGGACTAGCGCCCAGACTTTGCCCGTGCGAGCCTGCCACAGCCACGTCTCGCCACCGAAGAAGCCGTACTGGCTCTTGAAATACTTCGGCTCGCACTTCTGCGACTTGTCCCAGGTTTGGCCGCCATCGGTTGATCGCCAGACGAAATACGGCCCGCCCCCACCGTCATAATCAACACCCAGCAGCAGCGTCCCGTCGGCCAGTTCCAGCACGTTGCGAGTCGTGTGATTGCTGGCCTTCGGTTTGATCTCCTCGGATTCGATCCGCGTCGATTGCCACGTTCGCCCTCCGTCGGTGGAACGATGCAGGAAGCCGCAGGTATAGCCCCATTCGTTGCGGACGTCATCTGCCAACAAGTGGCCGGTAATGAAGACCGTGCCGTCTTTCAGCACCGTCAGATACGGTTCGCGGCCGAGCAGGTCAAGTTTCTCAGCCTGCGACCAGGTCTTGCCACCATCCTTCGAGCGAAACAGCAGCGTCTGCTCCATGACCTTGTTGCCATCACGTTTGTGCTGATGAAACGCGGTCAGCAGCAGTTCGCCGCTGGGCAACCTCGCGAGGCAGGGCTTGTAGTCGTCCGGCTCGCCCAACGAAACTCGCTCGGCGAAGAGTTTGTCCGTCGCCAGTGTCTTTCGATCAGTCACATTGTCGTGGTTCGCTCCGCGAACCAACGTTGGTTCGCTGAGCGATCCACGACCTGAACTGGTCACAGCAACGTCGGCCACGGCTAAGCGAAACGAGTCCATCACGATGGACTGATCCACCGTGCCGTAGGCGTTGTCGCCGCCCACGTGCCCGAAGACGAAGATCCGGCCGTCTTTCGCTTGCACTGAGCGGGGATAGTAGGGCGTGCCGGGGACGTCGAGCTTGTTCCAATTTTGCCCCGCGTCGCTGGTCCAGTGGATGCCGCTGGTCGCGATGTGGAGAACGGGACCTTGCAGCGTCGTCAATAATTCCGGCTGGCCGCTATGCGGCAGTGCGATCGGTCCCACTTTGCCAGGAATCCAGGTTCCATCGGCTTTCTTGAGAATTCCCTGCCAGCGTTTGGCGTCATCGGTGCGTCGATAAATGGTCAACAAGTCGCCGTTATCGAGCTCCGCCACATCGAATTCCTCGGTGAAGCCTGCGATTTGGTCATCGGGCGCGGCCCGCAGCGGTTTGCTCCAAGTCCGCCCCTGGTCGGACGAAATCAAGATTGTCGGTTCGAGGCGGTTACTGAATTCCCGGCGCGTGTGTTTGCCGGCGGGGAGCGGCGAGACTCCCAACAGAAAGAGCACTCGGCCGTCGCGAAGCGTTCGTAGTCGCCGCGGCCAGACCGTAGTCTTTTCGGGGTCGAGCAGCACTTCGGGTTTGCCCCAGGTCTTCGTGCCGTCGGTCGATCGTTGCAGAAAGCCGGTCCTGGGGACGTCTTTGTCGTAGGGAAGGTAAAGGCCAAACACTCCGCGAACGATCGTGCCGTCGGGCAGAGCCGATTGTGCTTCTCCGGTGACGCCGTTCATGCAAGTCTTAAACGGGTCGGCACTCACTTGCTTCCAGGTCTTGCCGGCATCGGACGAACGGAGATGCACGTTATGCAGATCGAGCCCAGTCATGTCGTACTGGGGATACCAGCTCAACAGGTCCATCACTTCTTTGGGTGCCTTCGCTCTGCCCTCGACCGGGCCGGTCGCCTGAGTGAAGCAGGTCATCAGGTCACCGTCGGGCATGATCCACGCTCCGACCCAACAGGTGTAACCCGGCGTTTGCGGCGAGTGATAAATCGTCTGCCGTTGATGCTCGACGGCCGAGAATTCGTCCGCACTGCCTGGTGAGACGAGTGCGAACAGCAACAAAGCCAACACAACAGGTCGCCACGATGAACGAAGTTGCATGGTAAACTCCTCTGATGTGAGGCCGGCGCCGGCTAGCCCCGGCGGGCAACGCCGGAACCGCCATTCGTTCAGTTCCGAAGGCAGATCCTGAACCCAATACAACGACCGCAAAAACTGGAAGATACGTACTTAATTGCAAACTGAAAGTGGCGGACGATCACCTTACTGCGCGCTGGAAGCGGAGCACCAGAAGCGTGTTCGGACTCAGCGGCAACCGCGCCTTGGCTGGATTCCCGAAAGTCATGGCATTCGGCCCCGACAGGGTCACCCGGTTGGGATCGGCCATCGAGTTCTCCGCGAGATAGCTCTCCGAGCCGACCGCATGGGTCTCGACGGCGGATTTGAGCTTCCAGCCCTGGATGTCCAGCCCCAGGTCCACGGTCAGGTTCGCATCCTTGTTGAGCACTGCCAAATACAGAAAATCGCCTTTCCGGGTGGCGACGTGAGTGACCCGGTCGAAATTGAACTCGGGGTCCCAGTAGAGGCCGTTAGGTGGGGCATCGATCCGGTTGCCGGGAGCCTCGCGGCGCGTGGCGACCAGTTCGTCGCCGCGCTGCTCGCTCAGCAGCCTGAAGACATGGTAAATCGGCATCCGCACACTATGGGGATCGTCCGGTCCGGCGACCTTATATCCCATCCCTAAAAGTGGGTATGCAACGGGCCAGGTCGGCCAGTAGCCCCAGTCGTCGGGCGAGCCCTGCCAAGGGATATGGCTGGCGAGCGCGGTGCGGTATTCGGGTCGCACCTGCATCGAGAACATCTCCTGTGAGCCGTTGCCGAAATTGTGCCACATGGCCGCATGGATATGCTCGCCGGGCACGCTTTTCTCCATCAGGAAAAGCAGGATGTCAGCCATGAACAGGCCCGAGGCCATGGTGCGCGCCATGGACCCTCGGTGGCTTATCTCCTTCGTCGGGAAGATCATCCCGGTGATGTCGCCCGCCCACTCGCCGACGATAATTCGTGGCAGCGGGTCTTGCTTAGCGCCCTGCTTCATCAGTTCCACCACGACCTCGTAACACTCGCGGAATTTCGTTCCCCAGCCGTAGTAGTGCTTCCATTCGTCGTCCGTCCCGAGGAAAGGATAGGAACCGTCCCAGCCGTTTGCTGGGTAGGTATGCCAGTCGAAATAGTCCACAGGGGTTTTCAAATGCTCGAGGAAGGCGCGGGCGAACTCTCCGCTGGTGGCGAAATTGATATCCGGCTTGCCCTCCTGGGCAGGCGTGCCCAAACCGGAAAGAGGGCGCTCGATATTGACGAAGGGCACGACGATCCTGGCATCCGGCACCAACTTCCGGATCTGCGGCACAAGCCGTTCGATCGCCTCGGCGTACTCCTTGGCACCCTGGGCGTTGCTGTGGAAGCCTTGTGGGTAGTCGTGTACCTCGTTGCCGAGTTGCCAGTAGCGGATGCGATAAGGCTCCTTGCGCCCGTTGGCGACACGCTTGGTCGACCAGTCAATTCCATCACCGTCGATATCGCCATTGCCGACCAGATACTCGATGAAGCCCCGGATGGATTCCTCTGGCTCGCCCACGAAGTTGATCTGCATTAAAGGCTCGATGCCGAACCGCTCACACATCTTGAGAAAGGTATCGAGATCGCCGGTGTCGAAGGGCTTCCCGTCGGGATTCTTGCCGATGTGGTCCTGCCAATAGAAATTCGCCCAGGAGCCGCGATGGTCGCCGCGGCTGAAGACGAAGCCGCCGGGATAGCGGGCCATCCGCAATTTCGAATCGGCGATGTCCTTTGCCACCTGCTCGGGATATTGGCAAAAACGCATCGGGTTGGTCTTGTGGTCGATCCCTGCCCCGAAGACATAGGGACTTATGGGCCCCAGACTGCGCTCGGGGAAAATCTCGATATCCACGCGCGGTGGGTCGGCGGCGCAGACGCAGGCCGTAATACCGCAAAAGGCCAACAACGCCGTCCCCAATCGCACCGCCTGAAGCAGTGCAACAGTCCCTTGAACAAGTCCATAGCCACGTGATCCTTTAGATTGTGTCATGTATCATCGTTCGTTTACATTGGTGGAAATTGGCCGAAATGCGCCGCAAATCTCGATCGGGGCGTCCATTTTCAAATTGTACATGTCCTGATGCTAATCACAGGCTGGAAGCCTTTGTCACGAGGTCCTGTCACAGACTTGCTAGCCGAGCTCCGGCAAGCCGTAGGGCTCGCGATAATTTTTGCTGAGCAGTGCGTTGGCCTCGTCGCAGTCGATGAAGCGTTCGGTGGCGGGATCGAAGTCGACTCGGCCGCGGGTACGGAAGGCAATTTCGCCGAGATGAACCAGAGCACAGCTGCGATGAGCAACATCGGCAGACGCCTTTGTCGGTGTGCGATGTCG
>CAIJTV010000463.1:0-1519 GCA_903823635.1 uncultured Planctomycetaceae bacterium | reverse complement strand
GCTTCCTGTTTCCTGTGCGACAGTATCTTCAACGCACTGTCGCTTCAGGTGCTTTGTCGCAGGAAGCCGGCTCAAAGGTGATTTCGCGGATGATGCTGGGGGCAAGCCTCGCGGGCATTGCGTTGCTGGGGACCTGGGGATCTCTGCAATGGGCTCCTCGCTGGGCCGGTGAACTGAAACCAGATACGGCGACAGAGAAGTTTTACGCGGCCCCGTTGACTCAAGGGGCGACTGCGATGGGAGCGATCGTCTCCACGATTCTGGCGGCCATGGCAGCCGGACGCTTTGGCCGACGCAGAACCTATTGCATTTTGTGTGTGGGATCATTCCTGTCCGCGGTTTATTTTTACCGCTTCCATGACAAGTTTGACGCCTCGTTTCTCTTCGCTGCGTTTCTGGCGGGCGGAGTGACGGCCTCGTTCTACGGTTTCTTTCCGCTGTACTTCCCGGAACTATTTCCGACAGCCGTGCGAGCCACAGGTCAGGGTTTCTCTTTCAACTTTGGTCGAATTATTGCCGCGATTGGAGGATTGCAGACCGCCAATCTGATGACCTTCTTTGGCAACAGTTTCCCCAAGGCCGGTTCCTTGCTGGCCGGCATCTATCTGGTCGGCGTCTTCGTGATCTGGCTCGGGCCGGAAACAAAAGGCCAGGAATTACCGGAATAGCCTGGTCGGCTCATAATGCTGGATTCAGTCCGCATTCAATTTCGGCTTAGCGCATCAATGACGACTGAAGTTGGCAATACCAACGAAAGAGCAGCCGCGAAATAACTTCCGGCTTGAATGAATTGGAGACTCAATCGCTGAGCCTGCCTTCGCTAAGGCTCTCTTGTCACACCCTACAGAAGTACATCGCAATTTGTAGGATGTGACAAGTTCGCCCCCGTGAACGCAGGCTCACTATTTCGAACCATGTCCTAAGTCAACAACCCGAAAACACACAGCCACACCAGAGCCCTGGCCCGTCGTTTTGCAGTGCATAAATGCACTAATGTCCAAGGGCCCGTTTGCGGAACCATTCTGCGGTTTGTTGCAATCCGGCTTCAATGGTCACAGTCGGCCCCAGCAGTTCGACAAGTCGATCCGCGTCCAGCAGTGAGCGTTCGACGTCGCCGGCTCGGCGGTCACCATGGGAAATCGTGCTGGTGCTGTTCAGGGATTTCTTGATCTGTTCGGCCAACTGCTGAGTTGTGGATTCGCGTCCCGTTCCGACGTTCAGAATTCGATCGGGAATGCGTCCTTCCAATGCAGCAAGATTCGCCTTCGCCACATCGTCGATGAAGACATAGTCACGGATACAGCCTGGATCTCCCACCGTTTTCTTTGCGAACACCTTTACGGGTTCATTGATCAGCATGCGATTGCAGAAAATCGCAACCACGCCGGCTTCGCCATGAGGATCCTGGCGAGGTCCATACACGTTGGCGTATCGCAGCACGGTGTAGTTCAGCGAATGCTCCTGACGGAAGCATTCAAGATACTTTTCAACGGCAAACTTGCTGCAGGCATACGGGCTG
>CAIJTV010000462.1:0-1574 GCA_903823635.1 uncultured Planctomycetaceae bacterium | reverse complement strand
CTGCAGCACGATTTGCAGGCGGGCCCGTTCATCGTCCGGGATTGATTGCCAGGCATCGATCAGCGGCCCGGAGTTTCGGCGATGGATGTTGGCCAGCGGACTTGGCGGAGTCCCCTTGTGGCGGACAATGAACTCCCGCAAAAGATTCATGGAAAAGGATCGAAGGACACGGATCGGATCAAAAGTTTGAACCATGAGAATAGTCGTTCCCAATAGACGTACGGAGAACGGCCTCCATTCCAGTGAGACGCGCAAGCCAGCGCGCACGGGGAGCGTAAAAAGAAGAAAGAATGGGAGCGCAGCCGTGAAACAAAGGCAGCGCAGGCAGAACCGTTAGACCGCTGGCGGCGGCAACTCAACGGCAACAAAGCGGAGTTCGCGGTCCTGAGCGATGAAGGACCAACCGGACCATGTGCCCCAGGCAAGATGGAAGAAACACGCCTGTGTCAGGCTTCTGAGTGTTCGGCTGTGAAGCATCAAAAGGGTCCAAAAAACGGCTGCAAACGTCATACAGCGGTGCGATGCGAGGCTCTTGAATGGAACGCTGACTTTACCGCATTGACAGTCGGTGTCAACGTTTGATTCCGCGATAGTTGGTGCTCACTTCGCGCGGCTAAACGCAACCCATTGCACGCCAACGATGTACCGATTTGAACAAATCTTATGCCCACGAAATCGTTTTAAATCGGCATCTTGAAAAAAAGTCAATTCTCCTCACATCTGAAGCGCGTTTCCGGTGTGCAAAGTCTCTGTGCCGAGTTACAAGAACTGGTCAATGACGGCAGAATGAGAAATCAGCCGTAATAACGGGGGACGCAGAATCGTGGGAGACAGCTTTGCTCAGAATTGACCGGAACAAGCAAACACTCACACCGCTGGAGCAACCATCGCTATCTGAAGCTCTGGTTAGGGAGCGGTATGACCTGCAGGAATTCATTTGCAACAGCCCGAATGTGTTCTTTGAGGAAATCGGGCAGGAATTATTTCTGATCGGAAAAGAAGTACAGCCGTCTGATAGCGTTCAGGATCGCATCGACGTCTTGGCGATTGACAAGGACGGTACTTGCGTTGTTGTGGAATTAAAACGTGGCAATCACAAGCTCCAACTCTTTCAGGCCATTTCGTACGCTGGAATGATTGCAGATTGGGATACTGGTGCGTTTCTTCAGTTACTGGATCAATCTCGGCGCGATGAACTCGAAGAATTTTTAGATGTCGAGGTAGAGCTTAAGGACATCAACCGAGAGCAACGTATTGTGCTGATTGCCGAGGCTTTTGATTTCGCGTTGCTCAAGGGGGCAGAATGGTTGAGTGAACGGCATAGTATCGATATTCGATGCTGTCGAATTTCACTTGCTCGAGACGCGGCCGATGGAAATGAGTTTCTTGTGTGTTCCAACGTCTACCCGGCGCCCGAGCTTATTGAACAGGCGGTAGCCCGTCGCCGCAAATCGCAACTTGGAGGCGAGTCGAAATGGTCCCATTGGGAAGAGGCACTCAGCTCGGTTACAAACCAATTGGTGGCAGCATTTTTTAGAGAGGAGATCTCGCAACAGAGAGAACAATATCTTCCG
>CAIJTV010000461.1:0-2388 GCA_903823635.1 uncultured Planctomycetaceae bacterium | reverse complement strand
GCTGATTCAGGACCCGCCGCACGAAGCATGATCGCAGGTAACATTCAGGTCGTGGAGAGCGAACCGGAACGCATCGTTGTGTAGTCCCGCATGGGATTACATTGAAGAACTATGATGGTACGGTATCGCAAACTAAAGCCAGTGCTTGTACGCAGACTACTCGGTCTGTCTGTGCTGCTTGGTGTTTGCGCGATGCTTCTGCCGCTACCTATGGCGATGCCGCCTGTAAATCGGCCGGAAAAAGACCAGTCTCAGCCATTCCCTTGTCAGAATCGCCCATGCGGTTGTCGGTCGGCCGAGCAGTGCTGGAAGAAGTGCTGTTGCTTCAACAACTCGCAGAAAATTGCGTGGGCCAAATCGAACAAAGTCAAAGTTCCAGACTACGTGTTAACAGCAGCCGAAAAGGAAAAGCTGACAAGCGTTGAAGTTTGTTCTTTGCCAAGCGAACAATCGCCAGACAACAACGTTGTGGAATCCAAACACTCCTCTCCACGTTGTGAGTCAAAGGCCAGTGGTAAGCAAAGTGTTGCGTGCGATCGCGAACACTCTCATGCTGTCGTCGGTTCCAGGACGGAAAAATGCAGCGAACGTAAGTCCGACGCTGTAAAGCAAACTCTGCCTCGTAATTCGTCGTCCAAATGGGTCATGGCTGTTTATTCTGCCGAATGTCAGGGGCAAGGGCCTCAGGTCTATTGTTCGATCTTGCTCGTCATACCGAGCTGGCAAGCATTGGCTCCTGCGATGCCTTCGATGATCGAAACATTCTCGATTGAGTCGGAGCGAATACTGTCTGCATCGCTGCGGCCTCCAGTCCCGCCGCCAAAGATTGGTGCGTCGGGCTTTTCAGCCTGAAACCATCTGCTCTTTGCTTAGCGAGTCTTCGTTTCACGGAAATTCCTGCTTGTCCGGCATGGCGCATCATTTACGTCTGAGATCTTTCTCAGCCGTCCGCTGATCGTTCGCCCCGTTACTTCCCGGAGGTGACTTCGCTGGAATCGTCTATCGCGCAGTATTTGCGCCCTGCCGTTCCTATTGCGATGTCATCGTGAAGCCTGCGAGTGAATTGGAAATCGGCGGAGAGTCATCGTTTGGGGCAAGAACCTGACCGGGCTTACGCAACGTCCTGAATTCTCTCAACGCAGTTGTTTTCCTGGGAAAGGTCACTCAGCCCATTTTTGCACGCTCACTCGAATCATTTGGTTCGCTCTCCACAAGTCCGACTCCGGAGATCGAGTTGAGCGTGCAAACATGGGCTGCGGGATTCTTCTTTGCCTGCGGAATCCAGCTCACGATCACTGTGGCGACGCCCGAGCGGCTCATCCTCGGGGATTCACAAGAGCCATAGCCACGTCATTACTCAAATCTGCACAACAGAAAACTCATGGAGACAACAGAAATGCTTACTCGTTTCCGCTCACGTGGATTTACCCTGATTGAACTTCTGGTCGTGATTGCGATCCTCGCCATTCTGATTTCTTTGCTGCTGCCTGCAGTTCAACAGGCCCGCGAGGCAGCTCGAAGAACGCAGTGCAAGAACAATCTGAAGCAGATTGGGCTTGCTCTGCACAATTACGAAGGCACGCATCGCATGATGCCTTCAAACTACGCACAGGGGACTGCCTCGAATGCAGGCAACTACTCAGTCCACGCTCATCTGCTGCCTTACATGGAGCAGGCGAATTTGCAGGGGTTGATCGACTTCAGTATTCGGCTGCAGGTCGGATGTTGTCCCGGAGATGTTCATCCTCGAAATGTGGTCGCTGCTGCGACTGTGATTCCCTTCTTTCGGTGCCCAAGCGATCCGGGGCCGGATACATTTCAGATCAAGTCCGGAACAACAGGAGGTGCCACGGGCGGAACATTCACTTATGCGGCAAATAACTATCACATGAACAACGGCACGGCTGTCGGGAAGCTTTATGACGCTCGACTACCGACCGACGGGATCCTGTGGACGAACAGCAGCGTGAGGTTCCGCGATGTTACAGACGGTTTGAGCAACACTTCGGCTTTTGCCGAATCGGTGATTGGTCTGCCAGGTACGCCTCAGCCAGCTCCGACATCTCTAAAGTCCCGCCGCAGGACACATATCAATGTGGCCTGCGTCTGGACATCGAGCACCTTTCCACCCGCCACCGCCGGTCTCGCCAATGGATACACGGCACCCTGGGATCCCGCAGGATATGAAGCCATGACGATCGCGATCAGCCGAGGTTATTCCGGGGAGCGTGGCGCAGGGTGGATCAATGGTCGCGAATACTGGACCGGCTATAACCACTATCACACTCCAAATAGCACTCTGTTAGATATGGGGACTTGCGGAAATGGAATCTTCGCCGCGCGAAGTGAACACACGGGCGGCATTCAGACTGTTCTGTGTGACGGCAG
>CAIJTV010000460.1:0-11227 GCA_903823635.1 uncultured Planctomycetaceae bacterium | reverse complement strand
TCGTTCGCGTCGTCGTCCGTCGCATTGATCGATGTCGCACCGTCATTGATCCACGAACGAATCACTCCTTTCTCATCCGGCGAAAGTGCCGGGCCATCTTTCGGCATTTCGTTCGATGCAAGCTTCTCCCACAAGAGACTCGATTCCGCTGCCGCGATTCGCATCGCCGGTCCTGACTGCCCACCGCGAAGGATGTCTCTTCGCGTCGTCAATCGCAGCCCTTGTGATGGCTCAGCACCCGCATGACACTTTACGCACCGCGCCTTGAAGATTGGCAGGACGTGTTCTTCAAACGTGATCTTTGTTTTGACCTTCCCAGGTTCCTCGGTATCGCGCCCGACCGCCGACGGGCTGCACAGAATTCCCAGGATCAACGCCGAGCACGAGGCGAGGAAAAAAGGAGCGACAGGTTTCCAGCCTGTCAGCTTCACAGGGTTCATCCCGTTCATAGGGTTCGTCCTTTTCGATCGTTCGTCGCATGCAGGGAACCAAGGGCTTGCAGCCGGTGACGCAGCGATTTTAGCAGGTTTTCTCCTCTAGATGCCACCGTTCCTCCGTCTTCACGTGAGTCTTTTGCAGCATCTCTTTCCGGAATCTGGACGTGTTGCGTCCCTGATCTTTAGCCGCCTCCAGACTGATCAGAGTTTCCTCACTGGGAGCGGCCGGAATGGTGCACACGCTCCCAAGGAAAAGCAGGATGGTGGTTCGTAAGACCTTCATAGATGATTTTTGTTCTTCGTCAGTTCTACGGCGGGATCGATCGATCATACCGTCACCGATTCGTCGCGCTGACGCGGATTAAAGGTCAATTCGACCGACTGCAGTCGCACCGCAAGTCGACGAGATTGGCCCGTCGGAAATGTCAGCGGTGACATCGTCTCCATCGCAATCAGAACGCCAAGGCCGCAGCCGATGGAGAAGTTGGCGCCGGGGCTCGTTGAGCCGAGAAATCGATCAAGCACGAATTCGCTGGACTCACCAAACACGGGGCGAAAATCGACCGATGCCAGTTCCTGTATAGTGCGGGGATCTTTCTGCATGTTCTGGAAACGGAACAGCACCAGGCGGAGGCGGAAACTGGTAATGATCTTCTCAAACTCGTCCAGAGAATCTGCCACGGCCGACGCCTGCACCTTAAATGTGTACTGTCCGCCGCGTGCGTTGCGAATCTCCTGCGCCAGGATCGCTCGCGAACCCTGTTCGACTCTTAGCGATTCGGACAGGTTATCGGCCGCTAACATCAGCTCGGTGCACCCTGTCAATTTGGCTACCGTTAAGCCGGACTGACTCCACGCACGCCACCCTTTGGCCCGGCTGGAAGACTCCACAGAAACCAGAGGCTTGTCGTCACGAAATTCGGTATCGAAAAGCAGTCGAGTATCAAACGGCGGCACAAACGACGGATCTCCCTCCGAAGTCTGAAGTGACAGATCCGATCGATCTCCGAACATCGCGGCGATGGGCTCACCTTTCGTCAGCGGATGGGGCCGACTTTCCTTGTCATGAAAGACTCCGGAGGAATCAATCCCGAGGAGATGGAAAATCGTGGCCGTGAGATCCCCGCCTGTGATCGGAGTCGTGGCTGGATAAGCACCGTTCTTATCGCTGGCTCCAATGACCTGGCCACCACGAATTCCTGCCCCCGCCATTGCAAAACTAAAGACGTGTCCCCAATGATCACGTCCGCCATTGGCATTGATCTTTGGAGTCCTTCCGAATTCGCCAATCACGACCACCAGCGTTTCGTCCAGCAGTCCTCGCTCCGACAGATCGTCCATCAGTGCCGCGAACGTGGGGTCGAACTGCGGACAGAGGTTGTCCTGAAGGCGATCCGCATTGAGTGCGTGTGTATCCCAGAGCGGATTGTCAACGGCATTGTCGCCGGGGTCGCGTGCCCAGTTGACATGCACCAGACGCACTCCGGCTTCGATCAGCCGTCGCGCCAGCAGTAACGACTGTCCCCATGTGTAGCGACCGTACCGATCCCGCACGCTGTCGGGTTCCTGACTCAGATCAAAGGCCGCTCTGGCCGTCCCCGAAGTGATCAGATCAAACGCCTGCTGATTCAGGCGATCCCACGACTCAACTTTGCCGGCCCTTGAAATGCTGCTGAGCCGCGCATCGAACTGCTGCAGTAAGTCGCGGCGGCGGTCCATTCGCAGGCGATCCAGTCCTTCCCGCGCGGACAGTCCCTCGATCTCGTAGTTGGGCAATGCCGGATCGCCGACAAACCGTTCTGTTTCCCACTGTTGCCCAAGAAATCCGGCGGTCTGTCCGGCTGGCGTGACGTTGTCATTCAGACGCATCAGGTCGGGAAGCCAGACCGAGGTCAGTGCGGGAAGTCTCTCGCTCGGCTTGAGCATCTTGATGATCGAACCGAAGTATGGCCAGTCCGTCGGCTTGATTTGCCGCGCGCTGCCGGTCAGATACGGATAGCCGGTCAACAGCCAGTACCCGCTGACGTCATGGTTGTCGTCCCGGGTGGACATGGAACGCACGATCGCCATTTTGTCAGCGTATCGAGATGTCCGCGGCAGCAATTCACTGAACTGAATGCCGGGCACATTCGTGCTGATCGGTTTGAACGGCCCGCGAATCTCCAGCGGCGCTTCCGGCTTCGGGTCAAAAGTTTCGTGCTGTGGAGGGCCTCCCTGCAGCCACAGGAAGATGACATTCTTTGCTTTGCCAAATGAAGTGCCAAGATCTCCGGAAAACGCGGAAGGAGTCGTGATCGGGGTACTCGATACAAGCTTCGACTGCAGAAGCATCGGCAGCGAAAGCCCGAGAGCGCTCAGTCCGCCGACTCGCAGCCATTCGCGCCGCGAGGACGAAACTTGCTTCAATTGACCATCGTGAATTGACAGCATGCGAGCCTTTCCTTCAATATGCAGTGCCGCTTACTGTAGTCTGTAATACGAATGATCCGAAACGCCTAAATCAATTTTCTGATCGGATCGCAGTAATCCACAAGATACTGAGCTCGTACAGTCTGCTTAATGTGAGCATGTCGAATGCCTGCTGAGGCTATCTCTGACGGGTGTTCGAAATTCGTTTCGATGAATGGAAAACAACACATGCTTACTCGGCTGAAATGGCTCGTCGTCATCCTGGTGACAGGATGGACGAATTTTGCAGGTGCAGCAGACCCGATCGACATCGGTTCGCGGCGGGAACTGTTCGTCGATCAGGCGTTGATTGAGCAACTGGATGGGCAAGCCGAATTTCGACTGCATCATCCGACACCGCGCGAAGTCGCGATCACATTTGAGAAGCCGTGGGAAGGGAATGCCAGCGGATATCCGACCGTCTTTCAGGACGAAGATGTTTATCGGATGTATTACCGAGGCCATCGATACATTATCGACCCTCCGCCGCTGCGGCAGGCTCAGTCGGAAGTCGTCTGCTACGCGGAGAGCAAGGACGGGGTTCATTGGGTGAAGCCGAACCTCGGACTGTTCGACTGGCCGCCGACCATGAACAATACTGGCACGAAAGAGAACAACATCCTGTGGCGCGGCGGTTACGAGACGCACAACTTCGCGCCGTTTAAAGACACCAATCCGGCTTGCCAACCCGATCAGCGTTACAAGGCCGTTGGCGGAACGACCAGCAGCAACGGCCTGCTCACGTTCAAATCGGCCGACGGCATTCACTGGTCGAAGCTCAGCGATGATCCGGTTGTCACGAAAGGCGCGTTCGATTCGCACAATACGGTCTTCTGGGATCCGGATCGCCAGCGCTATGCGATGTATATGCGTTACTTCAGCGAAGGCGAATTCAAGGGCCTGCGTTCGATTGGCGTGTCGCATTCAACGGACTTCAGGACCTGGTCCGAACCGGTCGGGCTGACGTATCCGAACTCGCCGCCTCAGCAGATGTATACAAATCAAATCGCGCCGTACTACCGCGCATCACATCTGCTGCTCGGCTTCCCGACGCGTTTTGTGACTCGTCCGCTGACGGAGCATGCGAAGCGTCTGGAACCGGTCAAGACACGGGCGCAATTCGCGGCGTCCATCGCCGGAAGCGATGCCTACACGGGTGCAGAAGTGACGGACGGCGTGCTAATCGCCAGCCGGGACGGGCAGACGTTTCGTCGTTGGGACGAAGCGTTCCTGCGACCGGGGCCTCAAGCGGAAGGGCGATGGATCTACGGCGACAATTATCAAAGCTACGGTCTGTTCGAAACAGAGGCCGACACGGAAGGGTTACCCAATGAGATCTCGCTGCATTTCAACGAAGGCGCGTGGCGGGACGAGATGCACCGGCTGCGACGCTACACGATTCGGTTCGATGGCTTTGTTTCCATGCACGCGCCGCTGTCCGGCGGCGAACTGACGACAAAGCCACTGAAGTTCACCGGCCAGCGTTTGTCACTGAACTACGCCACGTCTGCGGCCGGCAGCCTGCGAGTCGAACTTCAAGACTCGGCTGGTACGCCCATCCCCGGCTACTCGCTCGCCGACGCGGATGAGTTGTTCGGCGATACCATCGATCAACAAGCCGCGTGGAACAACTCCACCGACGTCAGTCGTCTTGCGGGCCAGGAGGTGCGACTGCATTTCGTTCTCCGCGACGGCGACTTGTTCTCGTTTCAATTCACGGACGGAGATTTGTGATCAGTGCCATGGCCAAACCAAGTGGCCGCAGCGAGGTATGGAGGATTTAATAATTGTTGTATTGGATTTCGCCAGAAATCCCATGCACATGCAATTCGGGCTAATTTCACAACGATTTCAGACTTTCGTTTTTTGCTTCTTGAAAGGCCAGACTTGTACCTATCGCGACGGCAAACGGCGACTGTATGTTGCGTGTCGCCGTGTGATCCGAGCATTTAAGTGAATGGTCGCCCGAAGAATGGTCTGCAGTCAGACAGACCACTGCTGTCAGACAAACCACTGTCAGGTTTTGTCCTGTTCATTCTGGCACGATCCGGCGTCGAGGCGTCGATTCCGTTCAGGACTAAGCTGGTTGCCGCAGGGTTGAGGATGTTATACTCTTGGGATGCGTCGCGGTCCGGCCCGTTGGTTTTTTACTCCGCCTCTCCAATTCAAAGAACGCTTTCCAGTAGCCGAAGGAAGCTGATCTATGCTCACGATTCACGGCAGGCCGAAACGGCTTTGTGACGGTGTGACGCGACGAGACGTGTTGCACGCCGGTGGTGTTGGGTTGCTGGGAACGAATTTGAACTCGCTGCTCGCCGCCGAGCAATCAGGTTCGACTGGCCGGCCACGAGCAAAGTCTGTGATGTTTGTGTTTCTGTTCGGCGGGCCGAGTCAGCTGGAATCGTTTGACATGAAACCGGATGCCACCGCTGGTATTCGGGGACCTTATCAACCGATCGCTTCGCGAACTCCGGGGCTCAGGATTTGCGAGAAACTGCCGAGGCTGGCAGCGATTTCGGATCAGTTTGCAGTGATCCGCACAGTGACTCATCCGCACAACGACCACAACGCCTGCCACTACATTCAAACAGGACACCCTCTGCCGCCAGCGCAACGCGGAGCCGCCATGGTGGATGCCACGGAGAAAGACTGGCCAGCGATGGGGTCGGTTGTGGAATATCTCGATCAGCAGTCCGACGCTGGAAAGCCACCAGAATTGCGGCGTGACTTTCCGAGCTATGTTTATCTTCCCAATCCACTTGGCCACATTCAGGGCTATGACCGATCGGGACAGTACGCTGGCTGGTTGGGTCGTACGTTCAACCCGCTGGCCACGAAGATCGACAAGCGTGGCAAAGATGACAATCCGTATTTCCGCGATTGCGTCGATACGGAACTCGACTTTCGCATTCAGGGGCTTGATGCTCAGGCCGATCTCACTGTGGATCGAACGACCCGCCGAGTAAGCCTGCTGGAACAGTTCGACGCAGCCCGCCAGCAGCTTGATCAGTCGAGGACGATTCAGGAATACGGTCGCGTTCAGGCGCGGGCTGTGGATTTGGTCACGTCAGAAAAGATGCGAGCGGCGTTCGATATCCGTCGTGAGTCGCCCGAAATGCGAGATCGATACGGGCGACATTTGTTCGGTCAGTCGGCACTGATGGGACGCCGCATGCTGGAAGCCGGCGCGCGATTTGTCACCGTGCTCTGGGATGCTCCGGATGGCCTGAGCTGGGACAGCCATACCGGATCGCACGATGTCGGAAAACATTTGCTGCCTGGGTTGGATCAGACACTGTCGGCTCTGCTGACAGATATGCACGATCGCGGACTGCTCGACGAAACACTGGTCGTCTGTCTGGGAGAAATGGGGCGAACTCCACGGCCCGACAATGCTCAATGGGGCCGAGGGCACTGGAGTCACTGTTTTCCCGCGGTGCTCGCCGGAGCTGGAATTCGGGGCGGCATGACTTACGGCACGTCGGATAAAGACGCTGGCTATCCGGCCGATCATCCAGTCAGCCCGGAGATGCTGTCCGCGACAATATTTCATACTCTTGGCATTTCCCCTGAAACACGAATTCACGACGCGTTTGGTCGCCCGGTGCCGGTCATGGGCGGGGGAGAACCAATCCTCGATTTGTTCGGCTGACCATCTGGTGGAATAAGCTTCGAGCTTGTCGGTGCTCAAGACACCAGAGTTTTTCTTCAATCGATGTCAGGCGGGAAGATGAATCAACGGATCGCTCTACTTCTGCCTTGTTTTGCGGCCATTTTGTGTCACGGACTTATTTCGGCCGATGAGCCTGCTAAGCTCGAATGGAAGTACAGTGTCGATCTTCTGCGCCCGTTCTGGCAGGGAACGGTGATTCACGGGGAATCCGTGCTGTTTATCAGAGACGAAGCCACCGGCGAAGGCCGCGCGTCGGTGCTGTTCCCGATTCTCGAAGCGCCAATTCTTCAGGATTCAACCGGCACGATCATTTACGACGAGGGTCGGGACTTTCTCTGGCATCGTGATTCCCGGGAGATCATTCTCCCGCGAGATTCCCGAATTCCGTCGCGGACAATTCAGAAATTGCGACGCCCGGCAAAGTCACAGAAGTATGAACTGACTCATCGGGACGGCAACGGCGAGATTTTTTTCGGATCACGGCTGGAATATGCAGAGATGCAAACCTGCGTCACCTACACGCACGCTCCGGATCTGTGGAAAGCCACTGTTCCGAAATTCGATCCGACGTCGCTGCCGCGAACGGTCAGCAGGCTTCTGAACAAAAGGCCGGTTGCGATTGTTGTTGTCGGCGACAGTATTTCCGCTGGCTGCAATGCTTCGGGCTGGGCAGAAGGAATTCCCTTTCAGCCGCCGTATCCTGAACTGCTGCGTCGAAATCTGGCCGAGCGATTTCAAGGAATGATCACAGTCACGAATCCATCGGTCAGTGGTACCGACACAAGCTGGGTGCTCAATGCGATCGACAAGGTGGTCGAACCAAATCCGGACCTGGTGATCATCGCGTTTGGAATGAATGATTCCGCTGGCCGACCTGCTGACGAATACCACGCCAATACAGAAGCCGTGATGGCGAAGATTCGCGAACGACTGCCGGAAGTTGAGTTCATTCTTGTCGCGTCAATGCTCGGCAATCCAGACTGGGTCCGTTTGCAGCAGCCGTTGTTTCCGCAGTACCGAAACGCGTTGAGGAGTTTGTCGAAGCCAGGAGTGGCGATCGCAGATCTGACGTCGATCTGGACAGAATTCCTGCAACTCAAGAGAGACTGGGATCAAACTGGC
This sequence comes from uncultured Planctomycetaceae bacterium, assembly GCA_903823635.1. Classification (GTDB taxonomy): domain Bacteria; phylum Planctomycetota; class Planctomycetia; order Planctomycetales; family Planctomycetaceae; genus SXXK01. The sequence goes on along the minus strand of CAIJTV010000460.1, from coordinate 3,547 downwards.
AACGGTGTCAATCATCCCAACGACTTCGGCCATCGCGTCTACGCTCAGGTGCTGTCGACGCTGCTGATTCCCAGTGGAGAGCCATCGGCTGAACCGGAAGCGGCAACGACTTTTCAATCTGGCCCACTGCGGTTGACGGAGCAGCGATTGCTGGGGAATTACACATATTCCTATGCCTGCGCGGCGGCTGATCTGGACGGGGACGGTGATCTTGATCTGACCAGCGCGGATGCTGAACCACACAGCAATCTGTATCTGCTTCAAAATGATGGACATGGTCGCCTTCAGCAGTCCTTCATTCAGAAGTATGCCATGGAGAATACTCAGCCGGTACGGCTGGAACGACATGCCATCGGCGACATCAGCGGCGACGGCCTTCCGGATGTGGTGATCGTCGACAACCTGAAGTGGGACGTTCGCTGGTTCGAAAATCCGGGCTCTGAGGCCGTCGGTCGGCCGTGGAAACTTTATCGCGTGTGTTCTCCCGGAGAATTGCCAGGATCTTACGACGTCGCTCTGGCAGATTTTGATGCGGACGGCGATCTGGATATTGCGGCCTCCAGCTGGAGATTCGGAAATCGGTTTGACTGGTTCGAGAATCCGGGGCAACCTGCAGGAACAACGCAGTGGGTTCGCCATGAGATTGAAGGCATGGTGGGAGAGACACGTACGATCACTGTTGCCGACTTCAACAGAGATGGAAAACCAGACCTGCTTGGGACATCCAGAACAGGCAATCAAGTCATGTGGTATGCGAACTCCGGTCAACCCGCGTCAGACCGCTGGGTGAAAACTGTGATTGACGACACAACACTGGCGCCAGCCCATGGTCATCCGACGGATCTTGATGGTGACGGAGATCTGGATGTGGTGATGGCATTTGGGATTGCAGCCGGTGTGGGCAACGAGTCACCCGAGTCTCATCAAGTGGCCTGGTACGAAAACGTGGGACGACCGGGAACCGCCGTCGAGTGGCACAAACACTCGATCGCATCCAGCTTTCCACAGGGATTTGAGGCCGTCGCAGGCGATCTTGATGGTGACGGAGATCAGGATGTCGTGGCCACCGGTTGGGGTCCACAGGGACGCATGGGCTGGTTCGAAAACAATGGTGATTCCACGCGGGATTGGCAGTATCATGCGATCAAAGTCAACTGGCCGAACGCCGTGACGGTGATTCTGGCAGATCTCGATCATGACGGAAGACTGGATATCGTGGCCTGCGCTGAACGCGGCGCGAATGAACTTCGGTGGTGGAAAAACGAAGGTCGACAATAGTGTTCACAATAGATCATCAATGGCTGCAGCAGTTAGGTGGAATGCAATCGGGATCATCGCGAAGAGAAATGCTGCGCGTTGGCGGATTGTCAGCGCTCGGGCTGACGGCAACACAACTGGCAAAACTGCGAACTGCAAAAGCAGCGAACTCCGCGATGGAGAAGCGGAGACAGAATTCTTGCGTGTTCTTGTTTCTGTTTGGTGGTCCAAGTCAGATTGACCTTTGGGACATGAAGCCGAATGCCTCGGCCGAGATCCGCGGTGAGTTTCAGCCGATTGCTACGAAAACAACCGGCATTCAGATTTGCGAACACCTTCCGCGACTTGGTCAGCAAATGGACAAGCTGTGCTTGCTGAGATCAATGCAGCACAGAATGAACGTGCATGGACCAGCCTGCAGCGAAATATTCAGCGGCCGACCCTATCACTCGGCGCCGATCACCGATGAAGCGACTCCGGAGGATTGGCCGTCACTGAGTTCAATGATGATGCGGTATGGAAGCTCGGCGACCGGGTTGCCTCCGTCCGTCGTATTGCCGTGGTATCTGCAGTTTCCCGGACAGAGTCGCCGAATCGCCGGCCAGACTGGAGGGCGGATGGGCGAACGTCACGATGCGATGTTGGTTCAGGGTTCCGGAAATGGTGACTTCGCCGTTGACGGCCTGAACTGGCACGAGACCGCGCCACTGAACCGTATCGAAAGCCGTCGACAGTTGCTCAATCAGTTACAGCCGGGAGATCAAAGGCAGATCTATTCAGAGAAACTGGTGAACGATGTGGAGCGACATCGCGAGCGAGCGTTTTCACTTCTGAAGCACAGGGCTGGGGAAATCCTCGATCTGAAGCAGGAGCCCGAGTCACTTCGTGACAAGTACGGGCGAACATCAGTGGGTCAGAGTCTGTTGATGGCAAGGCGACTTGTCGAAGCTGGAGTTTCGCTCGTCACGATCAATTGGGAAGACGAAACGAAGATCGACGGGACGAATACCTGCTGGGATACGCATCAGGACAATTTTGCCAAGCTGAAGAACCTCTTGTGCCCAATATTCGATCAGGCGTTTCCGGCGTTTCTGCAGGATCTTGATGATCATGGGTTGCTGGAGACAACGTTGGTTGTCGCAGTGGGCGAATTTGGCCGGACTCCAAAGCTCGGTCAGTTCACGCAGAGCTCGAACACTCGGAAGACAGGTCGCGACCACTGGCCTCATGCCTTCACCGCATTGCTGGCCGGTGGCGGAGTCCGTGGTGGTCAGGTCTACGGCACTACTGATCGACATGCTGGATATGTGACGGATAGTCCCGTATCTCCAGCCGATTTGTCGGCGACGATCCTGCATCATCTGGGTGTAGATCACACTCAGGAATACGTGTCCAACAATCAGGGACTTCGGCATCACCTCAGTGAAGGCAGCCCAGTTCACGGTCTTGGATAGTTTTTGCTGCGTAGCCGAGAGGTGCCGAATGTTGCCGGAGCATTCGGCTGGGCGGTAAACAAAGAGCGAATAAGGCGGCTGTCATCAAAAAGGGAACCGAGCTATGACTGCATTCGGATGTCAGCGAAGAGATCACCCGACATTTGCACGACGAACGGCTCTTCGGCCCTAGCATCATTGCCTGTCCGTGGTAAGCCACGGTTGAACTCCAGCGAAAGTCATAGGACGGACGAGCCCACTGACAGGGATCTCCGGCAACACCGACAGCATTGAGCCGAGCAATGATTTGCTGATCAAAGTCACCTCGATGAGTAAGTGGCCAACCGCCGGCTCGCTCAAGCCCCTGGCGCGTAAACGCTAGCCCAACTTCCCCAACTCGTTTCAGAAACACTGTTTTTTCTGAGGATTCTGGTCCATTTTTCTCACTACATTTTGCGTTGGATTATTTTGGAGGGCAGTTTGAGGCCCAGTTTCTCGATAAGAATCTGCTGGTGGTCCGTGGGTTTTGAAATGCAGCGGGTCCGGATCTCTGGTCCGGAGCGGGTTGGCAGCACCACGTCCATCGAGCGGATGTCAGACAGTTCGGCCAGGATCCGCCGGGGTTCGTTGCCAAGGCCAGCTTTCGAGCACATCTGGCCGAGGGTCTTCCAGAGCACGTATGCGACAAAGCACACAAAAATGTGAGCCAGTACGCGGTCCTCTTTCTGGTGCAAGATCGGCCGCAGTGACAGATCGCTTTTGTGAATTCGAAAGGCAGCCTCGGCTTCCGTCAACTGAATGTACGCTTTCCACATGTCTTCATCCGACCAATCCGCGACGTTCGTGCGAAGTAGATA
>CAIJTV010000459.1:0-2210 GCA_903823635.1 uncultured Planctomycetaceae bacterium | reverse complement strand
CTCTGAATAACAGTTCGGTTCAAGGCGAGCCATTTTTGGTCCGCTCCACACCAGCCCTGCAGAACGGCAGGCTTCCGGCGGGGACCAATCAGGTGCAACTGGAATTCAGCGAACCGCTCACAGCAGCCGACGTCAGCGACCATTACTCCCTGCAGATCAAACGGCACTTCGGAGATGAGAATGTCGTGAGTATCGTTCCTCCGTCCAACGTCGTGGTCCGGGGAAACACGATCGTTCTTTCCTTTCCTGAGGGGACCCTGCATACAGACTGGGAAGAGCAGTCGCAGGAACTGACCGGACGAACATGGAAGGTCGGTGATGCCCATGTCGCTTCTCTCTGCTTTGCCGGCGATGGAGCCAGCCTTGTCGTGGCGGATGAGAATGGTCACATTCAGAACCTGACCGGCCTCGATGATTCTAATGTTTCTGAGATCGCGACCGATGTCATGGACTTTGCCGCAGCTGACAATGGAAAAATGGTCATCCTGAAGAATGACTTCAGTTCCAGCCTTGTCGATCTCAATGTCAGCGATGAAAACAAGATGGTCGAAATGAAGTTTGCCAGTCATCGGCTGCAAACAGTGAGGTTTGGTTTCTCCGATAACGGCGAACAACTCTTCTTTCTGAGTGGTGACGAAAGCGATCCTGACGCGGTTTTGCTCCGCTGGCAGGGATCAGCGACCAAGCCGGAGGTCGTCTGGAAACCGGCTCCTCAGGAAAGCCTGCGACATTACCTGGGGTGTTTTGAAAGCCGCTGGCTGGTCCTGGAAACTCAGCCAAGAGAGCAACCGAGTAATGCGCCGGGGGCCAAAGCGGACATTGTGGTGGTCGACCTCAAAGATAATAAAGAAGTCAGTCGCGTGAGCGGCCTGATTTCGGTCTACAGGGCGATTTCACGTGACGGCCGATTTCTGATCAGAAGCACGCATGATGGAATTTACTTCCATGATCTGCGGCGTGGCACTCTCATCGCGACTCTGCCGAACAGCAAGCCTTCGGCGAATGGGATCGCGATTTCAGCGGACCACAGCAAAGTTGCGATCGCGTACTCCGAACGCATTCTGCGAATCTACCAAACATCAGATGCCAGGCTCCTTCAGGAAGTAAAACTGCAGGGCGGAGCTATTTCTGATCTTACCTGGACCTCGGACGGGAAAACACTGGTCTCCATCAGCTTTGACGGCTTTCTGCGATGCTGGAGCACCGAACTTCTGGAGTTAACCACGCTGTTTCGGCTGCCCACAGAAGATCCCGACAAACTGGCCCTTTCCGAAAATGGTCGATCTGCCATCATCCTGGATAGAAGTGGACGACTCTATCGCGTGCAGGCCTATTGAGACGCCAGACACGATCTAACAGAGCGTTCAACGACTCTCCGTGAGCTGCCTCACATTAGTCGAACCAGCACCAGCACCAAACCAGCACCGACTAGACTTCGCTCGGGGCAGAGCCAGATGTTTTCTTGTAAGCGGATTCGTGAGAATTCGGTGTGATTCCGGGGAAGGCATCCGAATTCTCACGAATCCGGCTACTCTGCTGCACTGTGATCACGCGAAATTAATACCCACCGAAAGAAATTAATGGCTTAAGGGTATTGTTGTTGGGACTTTCTTCGGGCGGGTAGGAAGCACCTACGTTGTAAGCCCCGTGTTAATCTGAAATCATCCTGAAGTTAACCTGCAGAGACCCCGATTTACTGGCTGTCTGCCTATCACAATGCGAGATCCTCCGCAGTTCACAGCAGACACCTGGAGACAAATGACAGCCTCTACTCCCCCAGAAGAATTCGACACAATCGCCGGTGAATCGTTTCCCGACATTTATGCCCACATGAAACAACTGGCAGCCGCTTTTTTGCAAAATAGCATCTCGGGCAGCGATAAGACACCCTCGTCGATACTGAATGAGGCCTGGGTTCGAGCAGCAAAAACATCAAAAGACGTTCAAAAAACAGAGGCAGTCGATGAACGATTGAGCTTGGCAAATGCCCTCTATTGTGTTCTGCGGGATCATGCTCAACAGATGCGTGAGGCCGGCGAGCTTAAGAGTGGTTTTGTGCCGATTTCCTTATCGATGGTCGATGATCTTGTGCAATCGCATGACGGTCAGGCGTTCGCGATCGACATGCTGCGACTGGACGAAGCCCTGACCAAATTCCGGAAGAGTTATCCGGACCATGCTCAATTTCTGCAGCTCTATTTCTTCAGCGG
>CAIJTV010000458.1:0-3640 GCA_903823635.1 uncultured Planctomycetaceae bacterium | reverse complement strand
CGTCAACCGGCAATCTTGCGCTGTGAACGGCAATAATCGATCGGCAAGTGGTTCAGCTTTTAACTCTGACACCACTTGCCCGTCGCAAGCTCGCTACAGTCCGCACAATCGGTCACTCTTTCGGCGGTGTGATGCCGAAGTCTTCGATCGTGAGCAACGCTGAAAACGGAATACCGCGAGCTTCGAAAGCTGCTCGCCCGCCCTGCAGACGATCCACAATGCCGACCGCGTGAACCACTTTACAGCCAAACTCTTCGACTCGATCCACGGCCTGCAAGGCACTGCCACCGGTGGTCACAACGTCGTCGACGATGACCACTTTGTCGCCGGGTTGAATTGGCCCTTCGATAAATCGCTGAGTACCGTGGCCCTTGGCTTCCTTACGAACCATGAACCCCTGCAGCGAACGGTTCTGAGATGCAGCCGCGACCAGAACTCCACCGATGATCGGATCGGCCCCGATCGACATGCCACCGAAGCCACTGAACTCCACGTCCTTCATGAGTTCCAACAGACCGTAAGAAATCTGCATCAATCCTTCGGCGCTGAGTGTGACTTGTTTGCCGTCGAGGTAATACGTTGACTTCTTACCAGAGGCCAAAGTGAAGTCACCAAACTTGAGGGCTCGTTCCCGAACCAGTTCCATCAGACGCGTACGATTAAACATGAGTGTTCCAGGACAGAATTTCAGATGAAGAAGAGTTTGTTGGCAGGCCTAAGGCGTCGGCGCATGCTGACACCATCGCCTGCGGCTTGCCGTTAAACGAGTCGATCAGCGGTTCTTTCGACCGCAATTTCCTGCCGGAATGGTACCGGTCAGGAATTCAACTTCAACCAGAAGCCCTCTGACATAGAAAAACGAGACAGACTTCTGCACACTACGGGGGTCTGGTAGCCGTTTTGACCTTCTGAAAACTCAGATCTCATGCACGCGACTGAATTCTTGTCCGCGAAATCGCCAACGCTGCCCACATCCGTGCTCGTGATGTTTGGCTCCGAGCGATACTTTCGTCAGGAGATCCTGCATCGAATTCCCGGAGCGAGCGGCGATGATGCGGAACTGTCTTTGACGCGTCTCGTGGGTGACAAGGCGGAGATTCGCGATGTGATGGCGGAACTGAAAACCGTCTCCATGTTTGGCGATCAGCGGATTGTCATGATTGAGGATGCCGATGAGTTCGTCTCAAAGAATCGTGCGGTGCTTGAGAAGTATGTGACCCAACCAGCGAAAGGATCAATGCTGATTCTGGATGTGAAGAGCTGGCCGAAGAACACGAAACTGTTCAAGCTCGTTGAGCAGCATGCGATGGCTTTGGAATGTGCGGAACTCACCGGAGCCGCTCTGCAGAAATGGTTGCAGAAGTTGGCCAAGGATCAGTACGGCAAACAGCTCGATCGTGAATCCGCAGCTCTGATCATCGCATTGGCCGGGGATGGTCTTAATCTTCTGGAACAGGAAGTCGCCAAGCTGGCTGCACTGGTCGGAGATGTTGACACGATTACTCGGGAAGATGTCCCGAAGGTTGTCGGCGGCTGGCGAACAGAAACGACATGGGTGATGCTCGATGCCGTTCGCGATGGCCATCCAGGGCACGCCATCGAAGCTCTTGATAAACTGCTGAAGTCCGGTGAGGCTCCTCAGAAAATTCTGGGAGGTGTCACGTTCGTCTTTAGAAAATTCGCAGAAGCGACGGAGCGAGCGAGAACCGGAACTCCGCTACGCGAAGCAATCGCCGCGGCAGGAGTTTTTTCCAACGCGATCGGTCAGGCAGAAGCGTATTTGCGTCGAATTGGATTTGAACGCGCCAGCAGGATCCTGCAGTTGCTGGTTGAAGCAGATTCTGAAATGAAAGGTGGCAGTCGAGTCGACCCGGCTCTTTTGCTGGAGCGATTATTCGTGCGACTGGCCGGCGATTTGACCGTGACGGCCGCGAAGTAATGACTCCGCAATTCTTACGTCACTGCTCGGCAGCCAAACGCAACATGCCGTTGATCCCAATCTTCGCGATGGTTGGACTGCTGTCTGCGTGTTGTCTCGTCGCAGAGGCGCAGGAACCGGGGAATTTGTCGAGCGGGTCGGCAACGGCAGAAATCTGCCAGAGGCTTCAAAACGCCACGGTCAGAATTGTGTCGAACAACGATCGGTCGTCCGGAGTCATTGTTTCCTCGGCGGGTCACATCCTGACGGTCGCTCATGGGCTTCACGGAGAAAGTCGCACGGCCGCCATTGTTTTTCACGACGGAGCAAAAGCTGAAGCGGAAATCATTCTTCGCGATAAGGCTCTGGACGTTGCGGTGCTAAAGCTTTCCGATAATTCCACGCGGCTCGCATTGTCCCCGATTTCGATCGCTCCAGCAGGGGGACTTCGAAAAACGGCTTTGGTCCTGGCCGCCGGATGTCCGGGGCGAGAATCTGATGGATTGCGGCCTGTTATTCGCCTTGGTGAGTTGCTCGCGGTTGAACCCACAACTCTGCGTTCATCCTGCACGTTGACGGCCGGCGATTCAGGAGGTCCTCTGGTGAATCATCAAGGACAACTGATCGGACTGCATCGACAGATCGGATTAAGCCGTGAGTCGAATCACCATCTTCCACTGGAGCATCTTAAAGACTCCGTGAAGTCTATTCTGGATCTGCAAAAAATGGCTTCCCTTGAATCATCAACGGGGAGCGGTTTCGCAGCCGCACTGCCAAAAGCAAATCGTGCCGTGACGACGACGATGCAATTGCGAAGAGTGGAGATCTTTCAGGGGAAATCCACGCCAGATGGCGAGGCCGCTCCACTGATCCTCGGAACGTTACTGAACTCGGAGTACGTTGCCACGAAACTGAGTGAACTAACACCCGACGAAACGATCGACTGCCGATTTCACGAAGGTGATCCGTGTGTCGCAGAGATTGCGATGACGAATGTTGCTTTGGATCTTGCACTCTTAAAGCTGCAAAGTCCTCGTCGGGCAGCCACTTCGCTTGTTTCGCAAACCGTGGTTTCAGCCGCGAAATTTTCACTCGTGTTTGCAGCGTCTGCGAAGAGCGAGCCAGTGCGGGTTGGCTTGATAACTCGCTATCGTCACAACGAACCTCGGCTCAACGGAAAACTGGGTGCCATTTTAGATGTCGATGAGACATCCCGCGCAGTGCGAGTCAAGGAGGTGGCTCCTAACAGTACGGCATCTGTCGCAGGGTTATCAAAAACTTGTCTTATCGAATCGATGAACGGCCAGCCAGTCAAATCTCTGGACAATGTCGGCGCACTTTTAAGTGAACATCAGCCTGGCGACTGGCTGCAGTTTCAATTTCGAATCGCCGAAAAGTCATCGACCACTTTCGCTCGCCTGCAGCATGATCCCGCCGAGCGATTCGAGCGAACTGAGTTCCTGGATGGCCGTTCGGGAATCGTCAGCGAACGCCGCAGTGGATTTGCTGACGTGTTGCAGCACGACATTGAACTGTCACCGAGCCACTGCGGCGGTCCGCTCATCGACAGCGAGGGACGAGTTATCGGCGTCAACATTGCGAGGCGAGCACGCGAATCATCGCTGGCGATTCCGATTGAAGTCGTCCTGGAATTGCTGAAAGGTGAATAGGGCGGGGCGTGTTGCGAGGCGAATGATCGCCAGAAAAGCCTCTGTATCATCG
>CAIJTV010000457.1:0-5037 GCA_903823635.1 uncultured Planctomycetaceae bacterium | reverse complement strand
GACCAACAACAGCAGATCCGATTCCAGCAGAACTCGACTGGGATCTGTGGCTCGGCCCAGCTATGGATCGGCCGTACAACAACGTTTACTTCCCGGGACCAAAGTGGTACCGCTGGTGGGATTTCGGTAACGGTACGATGTCCGATTTGGGCAGCCACTGGGTGGATCTGCCGTTCTGGGCCTTGAAGCTGAAGTATCCCAAAACGATCGAGCCCTTCGGCGGGCCAGCCCACAAGGAAATTGCTCCAGCCTCAATGCACGTTCGCTACGAATATGCACCGATCGGCGATCAACCCGAGGTTGCTCTGACGTGGTACCAGGGAACTCACAAGCCCGAAATTCTATCCCGCGGCGACGTTCCGGCATGGGATAGCGGAGTTCTCTTCGTTGGCGACAAAGGCATGTTGCTGTCTGACTATGGCAAGCACTTGTTATTGCCGGAAGACAATTTCAAAGACTTTAAGCGCCCTGAACCGTTCATTCCGCAATCCATTGGCCATCATCAGGAGTGGATCCACGCGTGTAAGACGGGTGAGCCAACGACGTGCAACTTTGAGTATGCAGGTTGGTTGACCGAGGCGAATCATTTGGGCAACGTGGCTTACCGAGTCGGCAAGAAGCTGGAGTGGGATGCCGAGAACATGAAGGCGACCAATGCTCCGGAAGCTGACCAGTTCATTAAACGCCAGTACCGCAAGGGCTGGGAGTTGAAATGATCCGCAACTCACTGACGACGATCGTCCGTGTCGTACTGGCAAGCCTGGCCATCGCGCTGTGCGTGCATGGCCAGCTTGCCATCGCAGACGAGCCTAAGTCAGCGATCGAAGCGACCGAGATCGAAGCGGCAGTTGATGATCAGGCCGCTGTATTTTCAAAGCAGGTTCTGCCACTTCTGCGCACTCGTTGCATAACGTGCCACGGGGCGGAGAAGCAGGAAGGCGGGCTGCGTCTGGATTCACTGGACGCCGCAATCGAAGGCGGCGATCAGGGCTCGGCGATTGTACCGGGTGACGCAGAGAACAGCTTGTTCGTGAAGGCCATCACATTTGCGGATCCTGACCTGCAAATGCCGCCCAAACAGAAGCTGTCGGACACGGAAATCGCTGTTCTGAAGCAATGGATTCAGGGCGGAGCGGCTTGGCCCGCCGAGTCTTCAGAAGCCGGCTCCGACGAGCCGATGGGAGATGCATTTCACGATGAGAAGAATCCTGTTCGGCAACTGTTTGGCGAAGAGCGACTGAAGTTGTGGTCTCTCAGGAAGCCAGCAGTAACGCTGCCGGATGGCCCTGGCGATGCAGACCGGCAACGACCTTCAAAAATCATCGACGCGTTGCTCAATCAGAAACTGGAGAGCGTCGGCCTGAAGATGTCAGCACCTGCAGATCGTCGCACTTTGATTCGACGCATCACCTTTGATTTAACCGGCTTGCCACCAACTCCGAAAGAAGTGGCGGCGTTTGAATCCGATTCGTCGGCTGAGGCATTTGATTCGGTCGTTGATCGACTGTTGAACTCACCGCATTATGGCGAACGACAAGCTCGTTTGTGGCTGGATGTCGTGCGTTATGCTGATACTCACGGCTATGAACGGGACGAATTCCGACCGCTGGCCTGGAAGTACCGCGATTATGTTGTTCGCTCATTCAACGCGGACAAGCCCTTTGATCAGTTTGTCCGGGAACAATTAGCAGGAGACGAACTCGTTCCCGGCCCGCCGCAGAATGCTGAGGACGCCGATGCCCTGATTGCGACCGGTTATCTACGCCTCGGTCAATGGGACAGCACCGCCGCCATTTTTCAGGAAGAAGACCGCCTCCGTGCCGAGCAGATGGCGGATCTGACCAACACAACGGCGTCTGCATTTCTGGGACTGACGATGTCCTGCTGCCAATGTCATGATCACAAGTACGATCCCCTGACTCAGGCCGATCATTTTCGTCTGCGCGCGTTCTTCGCGGGGGTTACTCCGAAAGATGATCTGAGCATTTCGTTGCCTGAGGAACAGACCGCGATCGACAGCCACAACACAATGGTCGATCAGCAAGTTGCGGAATTCAAAAAGCAACTGGAACCATTAACCGACGAATCTGAACCGACAAAGACAAAGCGCGAGGCACTCGAGAAACAGATTCAGGAATTGGAAGCATCTCGCAGGAGCCCGGAAGTCACAATGGCCGCTGTCGATTCTGGCGGCGAAGTACCGGCAACCCATATTCTCTACCAGGGCGATTTCGCTTCGCCTCGCGAAGAAGTCTCGCCCGGATATGTCACGGTCCTTTATCCCGGCCCCGCGCAGATCGAGAAGGCTCGTGAGAATTCCACAGGCCGGCGACTGGCTTTGGCAAACTGGATTGTTTCAGATTCGAATCCCTGGACGGCTCGAGTCATTGTGAATCGAATCTGGCAGCAGCATTTCGGAACCGGCATTGTCGCGACTGCGAACGATTTTGGTTTCAGCGGAGGACGTCCGACTCATCCGGAACTTCTGGACTGGCTGGCGAATAAGTTTGTTTCCGAAGGCTGGTCGATTAAGCAACTGCATCGCTGGATCGTGTTGTCCGCAGCTTACCAGCAAAGTTCTCTCACTGAATCGAGTCCGGAGGCTAACCCGAGCAACTCGCTCTTGTGGCGTCAGAACATGCAAAGACTTGATGCCGAGACATTGCGTGATTCACTGCTGATGGTTTCAGGTCTTCTGCTGCCAACGCAAGGCGGTCGTCCGCTCTGGCCGGATGTGCCAGAGGAGCTGACTCATGCACAGCCCGCGATTCTTGAAGCGATCAAGGACGGCGACGGTGGACGAATGCAGGGCTGGTACACGGATCCACCCGAACAAACCGATGTGCGCAGTCTCTATCTGATTCGCAAGCGATGCCTGCCGATTCCGTTTTTGCAGTCCTTCGATTTGCCGGATTCCACAACATCCTGTGCGCGGCGAGACACGACTGTGGTGGCTCCTCAGGCTTTGATGCTGTTGAACAGCCCCGAGGGAATCCGTTATGCAGAAGCCCTGGCCGACCGCATACTGAGCGACACGGCTCATTTTTCTGAGACGAGTGATAAACGAGAAGGGGCATTGATTGAGCGATTATTTCAGCTTACGTTGAATCGCCAGCCCTCGGCCGAAGAACAAACCATGGCGGCCGAACATCTGCAAAATGAACAGGCAAAGTTGTCAGACGGTAATCAGGAAAGTCGCATGAAGATTTCATTCGTAGGCCTATGCCGAGCCATGCTGAACCTGAATGAGTTTGTTTACGTTGATTAATCAACCCGGATCGCACGACCAGTTCTTTTTCGCGGAATGCGATGACATCACCAGCAGAGATGTCAGGTTCATCACGGCTGGATTCTCTGTTGGGATGAATTGCGTTCTGAGTGCCACGACCAGACTCTCGTGCTTCATTAATGATTGAACCGGAACTATACTTCGCGCGGGTCGGAGTGAGTTTTTTTTTGTAGCCGGATTCGCGAGTGTTCGGCACGCCCGCCATGGAAGTGTGGGAATTCTCACAGATCCGGCGTCCCTCGATGCAGTACTGCTCGAGGTACATCGATTGCCAGCGTGGCATCGTCATTTCCGGCCGTGAATCTATCATTCAGAACTCATCATGCCTCGATTACAAATCTTTGCTGGTCTCTTTGTCCTGATCGCTTCGCTTGGCCTGTTTCTTTTCGCTTTGAATTCAGAGCTTGAAACACCATCACCTGAAACCGATCTTCCTGCAGCAGACGCACCACAAGTAACCGTTGACCAGAACGGATTCGGGGCGACAACTCTGAACAAGCAGGAAGCCCCAAACGCTACACAGCCCGCAGGCATGGTCTGGATTCCGGGTGGTGAGTTTTCTATGGGAAGTGATTCATCCGCCGAATCTCTCTGCAGTTTGCCCGGCGTCACACAGGATTCGGTGCCAATTCATCGAGTGTACGTCGATGGTTTCTGGATGGATGAAACGGAAGTCACTAACCGGCAGTTCGCGGACTTCGTTGCAACCACTGGTTACGTCACGGTAGCGGAGCGCAAACCAACTCAGGAAGAGTTTCCTACGGCACCGCCGGAGAATCTGATTGCTGGTTCGACCGTTTTCTCTCCCACGAAGGAACCCGTGCCGCTCAACAATTACTTTCAATGGTGGAGTTACATTGGCGGCACCGACTGGCGTCATCCAGAGGGACCAGACAGCAGCATCGACGATCACGCTGATTATCCAGTTGTTCAAGTTGCGTTTGAGGATGCCGAGGCCTATGCGAAGTGGGCCGGCAAGCGATTGCCAACCGAAGCGGAATGGGAATTCGCTGCGCGGGGAGGACGTTCAGGCGATCTTTATGCATGGGGAAATGACTTGCAGCCGGAGGGGAAGTTTCAGGCCAATATTTATCAGGGAGAATTCCCGGTCGAAGGCAAGGATACCGGTGCTGACGGGTTTCAGGGCATCGCTCCGGTGAAGCAGTATGCTGCCAACCCTTTCGGGCTGTACGATGTCGGCGGGAACGTCTGGGAGTGGACTCGTGACTGGTACCGCCATGACTATTATACAACGCTGGCCAAAACTGGTGAGGTCGCTCGAAATCCACAGGGGCCCGACGTTCCCTTTGATCCAGTAGAACCAACGGAGAAGAAACGAGTTCATCGGGGCGGTTCATTTCTGTGTACTGATCTCTATTGCACCCGTTACATGGTTGGAACTCGAGGCAAAGGAGAAGTTCGCACCGCCAGCAACCATGTGGGGTTTCGATGCGTGAAGGAAGTCAAAGCCGATTGAGTACCTTGTTCTCGCCATTCTTCGGGCAGCACATGGTGCGATGGCACAGGACAAGGCGGAAGGAATGAACTTGACCTCCGAAAGGTTCCGCAGCATTCCCAACGCTCCGTGAAAGCTTGTTGTGATTCACCGCGAAGCGGGCTAAGAAGGCTGCCGACGATCAGCTCAGCGCCACCCCCGGCTACTTTCTACGATGCTTTCAGGATCAATCGCAGGACATTCCACTTGCTACGCTCACGCACATGATTTCGCGTTGAACCCCATGAAATGT
>CAIJTV010000456.1:0-1941 GCA_903823635.1 uncultured Planctomycetaceae bacterium | reverse complement strand
CGTTGAGAAAATTCCGAAAGTTTCGATCCATGCCCCCGCGTCCACGTCCAGGTTCTTCGAACAATCGTCCAGACAAATCCCGCCCCGCAAAACGAAGTCCGGGACGCCCCGGTGGTGCATCCCGAAATTCTCGACGTCCCGACCAGGCTGCAGAATCACGCGGCAGTCGCATCTCTGCTGATTTGCCTCCTGAGATTGAGGAAGAGTCCGGCGAAGACGGCGATCGCATGCGGCTGCAGAAGTTTCTGGCCATGGCCGGTGTCGATTCCCGACGCAAATGCGAAGAGTACATTCGTACGGGGCGAGTGACAGTCGATTCCGAAGTGGTGACCGACCCAGCTCGTTCTGTGAATCCTCTGAAGCAGGATGTGCGACTGGATTCCGAGCGTTTGCGGATGCCGCGGTTGCGCTATTTTCTGGTCAATAAGCCCAAAGGCTTTTTGTGTACAAATCACGATCCTCAGGGACGCCCCAAAGCCGTCGATCTGGTACCGACTTCTGAACAGCGAATGTTTACCGTCGGTCGGCTCGACGAGATGACTCAGGGGATGCTGCTGATCACAAATGACGGCGACCTCGCTCAGCGTTTGGCTCATCCACGTTTTGAAGTGATCCGCCGTTACCGCTGTCATGTCGCGGGAATTCCCCATCCGGAAACGTTGAAGCAGCTTCGCGAAGGCATGTACTTTGCCGAAGGCTTCTTTAAGTTTCGCAACGTGCATATTCATCGCCGCAAAGGCCAGAGTTCGATTCTGGAGATGGAACTTCAGGAAGGCAAGAACCGTGAAATTCGCCGTCTGATGGCGCGAGTCGGGCACAAGGTACTGGCTTTGGAGAGAATTGAGTTCGGGCCACTGCAGCTGGGAAGTCTGGCTCCCGGACGGCATCGCGAACTGCAGCCGTTTGAAATTCATGAGCTGCGTTACTTCGCCGAGCATGGCGAAAAGCCAGGTGCCGCGCAGCCTCGCAAAGGCAGCAGCTTTGGCTATCGCACGGGGCAAACGCGGAATACTCGTCGACGTCCCGACGCACCGGCCGAGCGATCTGCACCGGCGACACCGGCGGCGGAGAGTGTTTCCACAAGACCGCCAAAGCCAACCGGGCCAATTCCATCCCTCCGTGATCCGCGACCTTCGGCTTCAGACGTTAAGTCTGCTGAAATCAAGGCTGCGGCTCCGGAACGAGCGCCACGTGAGGATAGTCGCGCCAGAGTTCCCGAACGGCGTAATTCGCAGCAGGAAACGAGAGCTCGAAGTAGTGAACGAGGTCCTGATCGACGTCCTGCGATGAAGGATCGTCCTGCGATGAAGGATCGTCCTGCGATGAAGGATCGTCCTGCCGTCAGGGAACGTCCTGCCGTCAGGGACCGTCGCCCGGCGAATCAGGAAGGGCGAGCACCGGCACGAGAAGCGAGACAGAAGAACCCCAACACTTCTCTGGATCCAATTCAAAAGCCTCTGCCACGCAAGCGACCATCCAGCAAAGCGGCTAAGCGGAAGCCGTTTCGACCGGCTGAAGATAAGCCAGTCAAGCCAATTAACAAAGGACGCGATCGCCGCAGAGCCAAATAGGTTATCGACGTGCTTTACGGGAACGATTTTGGACGATTCAGGAACAGTCCCGAAGTAACTTCGTGTCTTTACTGCGCCGAGAAATCACAACCCGAAACGTCAGTGAGGGATTTCTCTACAAGGCACCGATCCCTCGCTTACGCGTCGGGTTATGATTGCGGAAGGGTATTTCGGGACTGGTCCTTAGCCTGTCGTTAGTGATTGGTGAAGGCCGGTCTTTTTTTTCCTGAAAGGTCATTCGCTACAGAACGCATCGTGCGTGCAATTGGCTCAAATCGTGAAGTCCTGTCCTGCAGGCAGAGGACCTATGCAAATGAACGACTACGCCCATTGCTGTGTTTCCGTGGCGATTGATTTGCGATCAACGACG
>CAIJTV010000455.1:0-4814 GCA_903823635.1 uncultured Planctomycetaceae bacterium | reverse complement strand
GCGGCTTGATCTGCTGCCGATGCTCATGTTGTCGGCCGACTGGTCGGTCATTGAAGCGGCTCTGAGTCAGCGAGCCCGGCTGCTCAATATGGTCATCGCAGATATCTACGGACCTCAGCGACTTCTGGAGGAGGGACTGTTACCGCCCGAAGTGCTGTTTGCCAATCAGGAATATCTGCGACCGTTTTGCGGGCTGGGCCGTCCTGATATCAGTCCAATGTTTCTTTATGCCGCAGAACTCGCACGATCAGCGAATGGTCAATGGTGGGTCATGGCGGATCGCTCTGAAGCACCGGCCGGTCCAGGGTTCGCACTGGAGAATCGGATCGTCAGTTCGCGAACGATGCCATCGGCGTTCAAGCAGATTCCGGTGGAGCGACTGGCTTCGTTCTTCGTGCATATGCAGAACGCGTTGCGGCGTCGAGCGGTCCGGAATATAGAGAGCCCCCGAATTGTTTTATTGTCGAGCGGTCCCGCGCATCCGTATTACTTCGAAGATGTGTATCTCGCCAGATACCTTGGTTACACAATGGTGGAAGGTGGAGACCTGGCGGTTCGCAACGACACCGTGTACCTGAAGACTCTGTCGGGACTTGTCCCGGTCGACATTGTGCTGGGCCGATGTGCGGAATCCGGTCTGGATCCGCTGGAACTTGGCGGCTACGCCGCGCATGGCATTCCGGGATTATTGAATGCCATCCGATCGGGCAACGTGACCGTGGCGAATACTCCGGGCTGCGGCATCGTCGGGGCACCGGTGTTTATGGCGTTTCTGCCGCAGATCTGTGAACGATGGCTGGGTGAAAGCCTGAAGATGCCGTCCATCTCCACATGGTGGTGCGGCGATGCAAACAGTTTCAGCCTTGTGACCTCGCGCTTCAACGATCTGGTCCTGAAGCCAGCTTTTCAGAAGAGCGGTAACGAAGAATTTATCATCAGCGATCTGACGTCTGAAAAACAAAAGGAAGTGCGGGCTCGTGTTGAGGCGGCTCCGCATGCCTGGGTCGCGCAGGAGAAGATTTCACGTTCTGGTGTTCCGGTGTGGACGCAGAATGGAATTCGTTGCGGGCACGCCGCGGTTCGTGCGTTTCTGGTCGAAGATGAAGCGAAATGGCATCTGATGCCGGGCGGATTAATTCGCATCGCTCCGGATTCGGGACCGATGCAGTTGTCGGTCTCTGCCGGTGACGGCAGCAAAGACTTGTGGGTCATTGCGGAACGTAAAGTGGACCCGGTGTAGCTTCTGGCTCCGACGGACCAACCGGCTGAACTTCGTCGGACGAGTGCGTTGTTTCCAAGTCGTGTGGCCGACAACCTGTTCTGGCTGGGGCGTTCGATCGATCGCTGTGACTTTCTGGGCCGCTTGATTCGAGCGCTTTCGGAACGGCTGGTCGGTGAAGGGAATGTGGACCTGACCGAGATTCGTTTTCTGGCCCGCGCCCTGAGCGAGCAGGGGCAGCTGGAACCGGGATTTGTTGTGGATGGTATGGAGTCGCAGCTTCCGACGTTGGCGGAAGCATTGCCAATCGCAATGTTCGATCCGACGGAATACGGTGGTCTGGCCAGAACAGTTCGCGATTTGACTCGACTGGCCTCTCTGGTCCGTGACTGGATTAGTCCGGACACGTGGCATCGAATCAACGTCTCTGCTGAAACATTTCGCACCGCGCAGACGAAAGACTGGCGTGATCTGGCCGATGTGGTTAACGTCTCGAATTCTCTGATTGGCGACCTTGCTTCTGTCAGCGGATTGATTGCTGATGGAATGAATCGAGGGCCCTCGTGGCGATTTTTGGAATTGGGCCGATGCATTGAACGAGCCGGTGCGACAGCTCGGTTGTTGCTGTCCGCGGAGATTAAACGTGGCGGAGCATCGCCAGGGACGTTGAAGACGCTGGTGGAAGTGTTGGATGTACGGATGACCTATCGGTTTCGCTACCGGGATAATCTGCAGCGAAACGCCGTGCTGGATCTCGCGATTACAGATGAAACGAATCCTCGATCACTGGCCTATCAGATCGAACGGCTGGTGCAGCATGTGGATCGTCTTCCGGGTTATGAAGCTCGTCCGTTACGGTCGGAAGAAATGCGATTGGTTATGGATGCCGCTCATGCGGTGCGAATGCTGACGACTGATGATCTATCGGCACCGACGCCGCGCAGTGTGCAAAGTGCGCTCAAAACGGTTGAAGAAACGATGTCGGTTCTGTCTGACACGTTAACACGAAAGTATCTGGTGCACTCCGGGACACCTCGACAGATCACCGACATTGCGGGAGGTTCGCAATGAAATATCGAGTCACCCATAAAACAAGTTATGCGGGCCAGGAAGCTGTATCGATCGGTCACAATCAGGCCTGGCTGGAATTTCGGCCGGTGGATCATCAGTTTGTCGAGAGCTTTTCGCTGACGATCTCACCCGAGCCGTCCGTGAAGACTCGACGAGTCGATTCGTTTCGCAATCCTGTGCATGCGTTTTCCTTCAATGAAGGTTATCAGCGACTGGATGTGACCGCGACAACATTGGTCACGGTTCGTCCGCCTGACACTGCTCCCGCAAGCTGTTCCGCGGCATGGGAGTCCATTGCGGCGACGATCAAACAGCATGTTCAGAACGATGATCGCGATGCAATAGAGTTTGCGTTTGCGTCGCCGAGGATCACTTGGAATGCGGAGATGCGGGCGTATGCTCTGCAGTCGTTTACCGTTTCACGGCCGATGATGGAGGCCGTTCGCGAGCTGACGGCCAGGATTCATCACGATTTTGTGTACGACAGTCGGGCGACTACGGTGAATACTCCTGTCGCGGAAGTGTTCCGTTTGAAACGAGGGGTCTGCCAGGATTTCGCGCATCTGCAAATCGCGATGTTGAGATCTCTGGGAATTCCCGCGCGGTATGTGAGCGGTTATCTGCGAACAATTCCCCCCGAAGGTCAGCCTCGACTTGTCGGAGCCGATGCGTCACATGCCTGGCTGTCGGTTTATTGTGGTAGTGGCCATTGGACGGATGTGGATCCGACAAACGACGCACTGTGTTCGACGGACCATATAGCGCTCGCCTGGGGCCGCGATTACGGTGACGTGCCGCCACTGACGGGCGTGTTTATGGGCGGTGGGCAGCATCGCCTGATTGTGAATGTGGATGTGCTGCCGATTGTGTAGGTGCTGGAGGTCGGCAATTTTAAATTTGAGATTTCAAATCGGCAATGCAACAGAGTGAACGGCGTGTGGGCTGAAGCCCACGTTACGAGGCGCAGGGGGCGAACGAACAAAAGATCGGCGACGGGATTAGCGCAGGACGGGCACCATGCCTCGGTGAGACTGTTCGCCTTCTTCTCGCAGGATTCCCCAGCGGCTGGCCTGCAAGACTTTTCCGGAATGCAGTTCAACGGCAGTCAGCCAGCCATGTCGCCAGCAGGCCGTGTCGATACACATCGCGAAACCCAGATCAAGAATTTCGGAGTTCTTCTGTTCGGTATGTCCGACGACGACTGTCTTTCCTGAATAATGCGGCTGCATTTCTTCGGGTTCAAAGAGTGCCCAGCGCAGTTGATATGACTCCTGCTGGTCCATCGGAACGTCAGGACGGTAGTTGGCATGAGTCAGGATGAAGTGATCGGTTTCAAAATACGGCTGACAAGTCGCCAGCAGCTCCCAGTGTTCTGGAGGAATATCCTTCAGCAAAGCACCGAAGCGATAGGAGTTCAATGTGGACACACCTCCACAGTTTTCCCAGTACCGCAGTGAGCCTTCGTTGTCCTGAGCGGACAACATCATTTCTTCATGATTGCCCTGAATCAGAACTACGCTGCACTGTTTGCGCAGTTCAATGATGAATTCCAGCACGGCACAGGTGTCTCGTCCCTGATCGATGAGGTCACCCAGAAACACGATCTGGTCGTTGGCTGTGGGAGCAATTTCTTCCACAAGCACCTGCAGGGCATGTCCACATCCATGCACATCACCAATCGCAATCAGTCGACCAGAAGCATCGGGCATGAGAAGAGCCTGAACTGGATCAGAAATCCAGAATGATGAAAAAGAACTTCATATTTTGCGCGCCGATTCTAGGGCAACCGCCGGAGTACACAAGTCGAGAACCTATGATCTCCTTGCGACGCGGCTTTATCGATTCAGCAGCCAGGACATGGGATTGTTAAGGTGTCATTGAGCAAAGCGAAGCACGGGTGTCGCATGTTCAGGTCAGGCGGAGATCACTGAAGGATGCGAATTGAGTTTTCTTCGACTGTTGCCGGCGTGAAGTTGATGATTGTGATATTGAGAGAGTTGTCTGCCGTGCTGGTTCGAGGGCCGTCTCTGCACTACCTTTTGGCGAATTATTCTGTGCGCGGCCACGATTGGCGGAATGATATGGATGAAAGATCCCGCGAACACCCGGCCTCACTTTATGCAGCCTGACGAAGTAATGAGACGATTGTTCTCAAGGAGTCAATGATGACAATGAATGCACCGCGATTGTTGATTCTGGGAGCACATCCAGACGACGCTGAATTTCATGCCGGTGGAATTGCTTCCATCTACAGTGCGATGGGACGCGAGGTAAAAATGGTGTCGGTGACCGATGGCGGTGCCGGGCATCATACTCGCGGATCAACAGAGCTTGTTCGTCTGCGACGAGAGGAAGCGGCGGCGGCCGGGCGAGTTATCGGTGCTGTGTATGAAACCTGGGATTTTCCGGATGGAGCTTTGCTGGCGTCTTTGGAAGTTCGGCACCGTATCATTCGTGAGATCCGTCAGTTCAAGCCCGACCTCGTGCTGACTCATCGACCGAATGACTACCATCCCGACCATCG
>CAIJTV010000454.1:0-1701 GCA_903823635.1 uncultured Planctomycetaceae bacterium | reverse complement strand
CTCCAGGAATTGCCCCGACGGTTGTGCAGAGCCCGCTGACTCGCTTCAGAGGCGTGTAAACAAGCACGTAAGTCAGCATCGTCAGAAGGGAAGCAACACTGGTAAGCTCATTGACAAACAGATAGAGAACCCACGCGCCTGTTATTGACAGAGTGATCCCGAACGCAGTGCCTTCGAACCGAGTCATTCGCCCCGAAGCAATCGGACGATCACCAGTGCGATCCATTCGAGAATCCGTTGAAGACTCCCACACCTGGTTCAACACGCTCGATGCAGCAACCAGACAGCAAATCCCGAAGACCGCGTTGACTAACTGTGGCCACGCAACTGTGATAGGCGACGCCAGCAAAAATCCAGCAAACACAGCGGCAGCGGCCATAACAATGATTCGCGGTCGAACCATCTGGCGGTAATCTGCAATTCGCAAGCTCAGATCAAGCCCGCGATAGCCGACTGCTCGGGTCGAATCCTTGCATTCCACCACAGGAGACAACGCGCTCATACCGCTGTCCCCCTTCCGTCCGCAACGCCAAAATCCAGCCGAAGACCAGACAGACAACCGGCTCGCCACAACTTCAGCATGGCGACAGCCGCAACCAACGTGGACGCGAACAAAAACATTCCGCCAACGGTGTGCAGTGAGCAAATCACGGCCTGTGAAAGCGATCCAGATATCGCCACATAGCCAATCGTAGGCAAACCGAAACGAGTGACATAAGACCCTGCTCCGAGCAGCAACTGAACAAACAAAGCCGCCGCGATACCAACGCCTGACTTCCGCAATAATGAACTCTGGCAGCGAAGCAAACAGATCGATGCACTTGTACATACGATCGTCGCGATGACAGCACCGATCAGGTGTTCATTCATCATAATGTGCAGATGTCGAAGCAACCCACCAATTCCATACTGCCCGAGTACTGCGGCAGGCGCTAACGCAACCAGAGCCGCGCCAACTGGTGTCAGACGCTCATCACGCTGGCTGAACCATTCCGACCACTTGGTGGAACAGATCAAACGAAACACGATACACATGCTAAAAAATGAAGCGCCTGTGATGCTATGAACCATCGCTAAATGCTGTTTATCAAAAAGAACGCGAGCACCGCCCAGAAGTCCCTGCAGGATCACGGCGACAAGGATACTGAACGCATACGCTCGAACCCAGCCTTTGCTCAACCGCCACGCCGCCGCAGCAAGAACGATGCTGATGAATCCGATGAGCATCCCAAGAAGTCGGTGACCATGCTCCGTAAACTTCTCCGGGTTCGTGGCGAAGTCGCGGAACCACGGGTAAAGCAGCATATTATGACCATCAGAAGATGGCCAATCGGCAAATGCCATCCCGGCTTTCAGCGTCGTCACAAGCGCACCCATCCCGATCGGAAGCAGGGCGACGACGCAGGTGGTCGTCGCCAGCTTACGAATCAAGGGATGAACTGTCTCGTGGGAAACTGACACTGGTAGCTTTCGGGGGTTGTCCAACAACTAGTGACCGTGGTTCGAAGAAGCCTTGTACCCAGCAGGCGGTGGTGACGTCTGCAGAATAAAGTCCTGCCCCATCGCGTCAGCTTCCGGAGACGAGTATTCGTAAGGTCCACGGTAACAAACTGGAGGTACGTCGAAGTTCCCATGTCCCGGTGGAGAAGGAGCCGACCATTCCAGACCATTTGCACCCCATGGATTTCGTCCAGCCTTCTT
>CAIJTV010000453.1:0-1830 GCA_903823635.1 uncultured Planctomycetaceae bacterium | reverse complement strand
GTTCTCGCTCCGGGTTTCGCAATCTCAACAGCGGTTCATTAGCAGACACCTTTTGATCGGCGGTCACCAGAAGCTCTTCTACGATCCCGTCATCCGGCGCAAAAATTCGGCGGCGTTCCTGAGGAAAAGCCTGTCCCTGAACTTCGATTTCAAAATCAGCCGGGATCACCATCAAAATGCCAAGTATTGCAGCCGCGATGAGCAGCCAGCGAGTAACAGGGTTTCTCGGCAATGCGAGGCCGGATTGAGCAACCTCCCGCGGCAGTAATCGAGCCGCTTCAGAAATTTCCTGTCTCAGCAGTTGAACGAGCGACTCCGGGGGAAGCGTTTCAGCCCCAAAGACCTCTGTCAGAAACGCATGATTCACACTGCCGTCATTGCCGCAAACGGTTTCCGCTCGGAGAAAGCGAATACCCAGGGCTTCATACTGTGCGAACAAAGTCAGAAGGTTGACGTCGGACGTGCCTGATGGCGCTGTTGTTGACAACCACTCACCAACCATTGAGGCCTTTGTAAGGATCGACAACGTCTGCTGATTGCGTGACACCGCATCCGCCACAGGATTGATCTTTGAGCTACCGGTCGCTGCTATGGCTGTCCATTCTCCGCGTTGACGAGACAGAACCGTGATGCGACCTTTGCCAAGATACTCAGGGCCTCGTTGAACGATCTCCTGAGACCACTCCTGCAGGCTCCGAGTTCGAGCGAGACTATGCACAAAACTGCTGACCTGACCATACTGTCGAAGGCGTTGATGAAGATCGGAAAGCAGAAGTCGTCCGGTCGCTTCAGTCAGAACGTCGGCCAGAGTTTGGCAGGCATCTGTGAGCAGAGAATTCTTGCGTGGATCACGACTCAGCAGGAAATGACAGACGCAACGATGTTCCTTTGAGAGCAATCTGGCGACCGTCACATGCCAGGCGGTTCCTGAGCTTTGCTCCTGAATCTGAAGATCCGAATGAGATTGAGATAGTCGAGTTGACTCGCCGATGTTCTCACTGGTTTCGCTGGACGGCGTTCCAGCGAGCAGTCGAATATGACTTCCCTCCGCGACGACAATCACAACGTCGTTCGTACCTACCAGCGAGATGAGTGACTTCTGAGCGATCTGCAACAGAAGATTCAACGAGTCCCCTCGCCGGGCCGCAGTCTCCAACTGCTCCAGATGAGACTCAAATTGATCTGTCGACAATGCGCTCATGGAATTTTCTGTTGTGCCAAATGGCGCGATATCAGTTCCAGCAGAACAGGACTAACTGCCCCGTGTTACATCATGGCGTACAAAAACGTCCGTGCTCTTCAAGTGTTGAGACGCGATTGCCCCGGGCAACAGTACTTAATATCCTGGCAGCGGTCTTCGAAGGCCGCTACGGTATAAGCCATCGAGAAGAAGAATTCTGCTCGATGCGTACTCGGATAAAGCATCTTCGGAACAATGTGAGCCGTTGAGAACTCCGAGAGACCCCTCGCTTGCCCTGCAAGTCTCTGCAGTTTGCCTGAATTGCCACTGTTTGAAATTGGCGAGTTGTGCGGGTGCTTTTGGCGGGGGCGAGAACGCCTCGAAAGCGGCTGACGACGGAACGGAATTGGGACATCATCGATTCAATGGCAGAAAGTGACACGTGACTGCTCCCGGTGGACAAGTCCTTTGGCATAATGCGGCGAGTATTTCGCCTTCCGATCATCCCAATCGTTGATTGCCGGAAGTATCGGCCAAAACGAATTTGAATTTTGTGCCAGATGACGTCGCGTCAACGAAAACAGCCGTCTTCGAGTGAAGGCGGCTGCGGAAATTTGCGTGGTATCGAGCTGATCAAAGAGCGATCAAAG
>CAIJTV010000452.1:0-5208 GCA_903823635.1 uncultured Planctomycetaceae bacterium | reverse complement strand
CACTGACGTTTCGGGTTGTGGAAACCCCTTAAATCAGCGATCCGCCAGCGAGTTCCGGCAATTCAGCGTCCCTCGAACATGTCGCAACTCGCGCTGGCAGTGGCAGCCTGCATCCACTGGATCATTGTGGACAGAGAACCACGTTCCCTCATCAAGCTGGGCATATCCGTTCGACCGCTCTACTTTCGGTTCGCCAGTTTAATCAGGTGCTGATCGCTGCGAACATAGAGACCACCGTTGGAGGCCCCTGGGCTGCACAGGATCGTCTCGGCCAGATCCAACTCAGAAATGACAACTCCCTTGTCGGCTTCCGGCTTCACGACGAACGCTGTTCCCGATTCGTTAAACGCATAGATGTAGCCACCGGCGGCAATCGGAGTACTGCTGAAGCTGCCCTTCAGGCGCAACTGCCAGACTCGTTCCCCGGTTGATGTATTGCCGGCAGAAAGAACTCCGGCGTTGTTCATCACATACGCCATGCCATCGATTACAACTGGACTTGGAGTGGATGGACTTAGTCCGGCAGAATTCCAGAGCTCTTCGAATTTTTCACCAGACGGTCGGATAGCCGTGAGACCGTTCGAGGGAATCACAATCGCTCCGTCGCTGACTGTTGCGGACGGAATCGTGGACGCTCCTTTTTCGAAGCTCCATACGATCTTGCCAGTCTCGGGATCCACCGCTGTCAAGCCCTTCGACGACTGCAACAACGCCAATGCTGGCTGATCATTCGTCGCTGGTAGAACAGACGGTGACGTCCAGTTGGCCGCGCGAGGTCGTTCGATTTGCCATTTTGTTTCGCCGGAAACAGTATCGACGCCGCATGCGAAGGCTTCCGCATCGCTCTCGACCTGCACGACAACCGTACTGCCGATAACAACTGGCGACGATGACATGCCAAGACTATTGCTGGCATTCGGGAACTCACTGCCGAGTCCTCGAAACCACTGCAATTTGCCCTGCATGTCGAGACAAATCAGGTCATTGCTGGAAAAGAATGCGTAGACTCGTTCCCCGTCGCTGGCCATCGTCGGCGTGGCATTGCACATCTTATCGTGAGTCATCGTGCGCCCGGTCGCGTCGAACTGGCGCTGCCAGACCTGCTCGCCGGATTCCGCACTCACACACACCACATGCAGCCGATCCTGTCCATAGCCTGAGCTTGAGGAAACAAAGACCTTATCGCCGATAATGATTGGCCCCGAAAGGCCTCGACCCGGAAGCGGAGTTTTCCAGGCAATCGTTTCACCGCTCAATTCGGTCGGCAAGGATTCACCGACGGCTACGGAGTTCGCGTCGTTGCCGCGAAACTGTCGCCAGTCCGCCGCGAAGGAGGAATCACTGGCAACTAAAGCCGCCAGAACAGATGTCCCCAGGATAATACGTTTCATCGATTCTCTCCTGACGAGACATCATTCTTGGCAGTAATGGAAACAGGAAGAACGGCCGAACCTGTGCTGTCACAGACACGCAACTGAAATTGATACTTCTGAGCCCAATCCTGAGTTTGCTCGTTCTGGCAAACCTTTAGCAGCAGAACATTCTCCCCAGCCTTCAGAGACACAGGAACTTTGTACTGATCCATTGCCGAACTGCGATGATACTCTTCGCGTTCAAAGACAAGCATTCCGTTAACCCACAGTTTCCATGCATTCGGAGTTCCAAGGCGGACTTCCACGTTCTGATCTCGATCACTTTTCCACGATGTGGATGCATACATCAACGAACCTTTGTAGTTCTGAATCTGCTTGGCAATATCCAGCACACCGTAATCATCTTCCGTGACCACGGCCTGCCATTTCACTTTGCCCAACTGGCCGTCGTATTCGACGGCGGGATCAAGTGGCTTGCCCTCGGCCGCCGTCGTCTCTGGCGTGTAAGCCACGGCAAATCCTTTTTCTTCCTTATTGTCGAATGGGCCAATCACCATCCACTGTGACAGGAAGCCAAAGTGTTTCTGGATATTGACCGTCTCACCATTCTTGCGCAGAGCTTCAGCGATCTGTTTGACCTGGTCTTCGTGGACCGCACCTGACATGGCTTTCTGGTAGATCGGAGTCGCAGCAGCACCCTCAGCGGCGGATGCTTCATTGATCAATTTTGCAACGGCATCACGTCGAAATTCGGCGCTGGGATCCAGCAACATATCCGGAATCAGTTGAGCTTCGATCGCTGCGTCCTGATCTCGCAAGGTTTCGTAGGCGAGGCGACGGGCGATCGGGGACTCCGAGCGGTCCGCGATAAAGCCTTTCAACTCCTGGACAGGCAATGGTTTTGACGCTGCTTTTTCTGCCGTCACAATCTGTTCGAACGCATTTCTTAACCAGTTGACAGCTAGGGGAGAAGAACCTTTAAAACCCTTCAGCACCGGCAACATTGCCCCGGAAGACGCGAGGGATTCCACAGCTTTGCGAGCAACCCCGGTGCCTTTTCCGCCGGGTTCAACCGACTGCAGCAGTTTAACGGCGTCGGCAACATCGTCTGCACGACTACGTTCTGACGTAAACGTGAAAAGCAAAATGGCTGAGAGAAACACACGACGATAAACACAGCCCGCACGCATCACAGCATCTCCGACAAAAACAACTGCTGCTGCCACGACATTGCAAGAATCGTGAGTGGCAGACTTCTCAAAAAAGCGTTCTAGCAATCCGTGAGAAAAAACTCCAGCAGCCAGATTCGCATAACAGGAAATCAACATGGAGCGCGTTAACGCCTGGAGGTGAATCTTTGCGGAATACGCGTGGGGGATAACCTGAGAATCTGTTCATTCTGCGAACCTCCAGTTGTTATCGAATTGAATTCTGCGAAAATTCGCCTGATGGCTGAGGATTCCTGACTCCCTCGCTGTCGCCCCTGACACCAGATTGAGAGCCTTGCCCATGCTGTTGATGATTCTTCGAGTTGCTTACCTGCTGATCTCGGCAGGGGCAATTCTTGCCTACATTACCACCGAAACGGTTGCTGGTCAGCCAGCGATGCTGCCGCGAATTATTGAGAACAATAAGGGAATTGCTTTTTTCGCCCTGCTGTCTATCTCGCAGATCGTGACGATCGCCGACGTTCTGGTTCGAAAAAAACGGATCGAGGTCATTTCGGCAATTTATTTCGGCATCCTGATCGGGGTCTTGTTGGCTTACTTGATGATCCAGGCATTGACGCCGGTCGTCCCCATCTCGAATCCTTATCACACCGCGGTGGTCCTGATGACCCTGCTGATCTTGCCGTATATCTGCGTTGCTCTGCTATTGCAGACAAAAGATGACTTCCGCTTTGTTATCCCCTATGTCGAATTCCAACGGGATCTGAAAAGTGGCCGTCCACTTGTCGTGGACAGCAGTTCTCTGATTGACGGACGAATAGCAGATGTCGTTGAGACGCAGATTATTGAATCGCAATTGATCGTACCCGATTTTGTGTTGTCAGAAGTTCAGGATGTGGCGGATTCCAGCGACAAGAATCGTCGTATTCGTGGTCGTCGTGGCCTCGAGGTGCTTGCCAAACTTCAGCAGAGCACAATCGTGGACGTGAAGGTCATGGAGACATCTCGAACCGACTTCAAGATGATGACCGTGGACCAGAAGGTGGTCGCGCTGGCCAAGCAGATTCGCGGCGGAGTTATCACGAACGACTTTAACCTGAATAAAGTTGCCAGCGTTCAGGGCATTCCAGTCATCAACCTGAATGACGTCTCCAATGCCCTGAAGCCGCGATACATCCCCGGCGAACGGCTGGTGATGAAGGTGATCAAGGAAGGCGAAGGTCCTGGTCAGGGTATTGGATACCTTGATGACGGGACGATGGTCGTCTGCGAAAATGCAGCCAATATGCTCGGCAAAGAAATTAACGTGATTGTGTCCAGTGTTCTTCAAAGCAGCGCGGGGCGCATGATCTTTGTGAAGATGGTTTTTAAGGCAGGTGAATAATGCGATCCGGCTTTTCCCTTCTGTGCGTCGCGATGACATGTCTCTTCATGGGGACCAGCACTATGGCCAATGATTCGATTCAACGCATCGACCAGGAAAAGCAGCCAGGGAGTTCCACTGCCGTTGTTGTCCAAAGCGAACGACTGATCCATACCGGCCAGATCTTTCCGCTTGCTGTCGCTGACAAGGCAAAAGGATCGGTCGCCGATCAGCTTGCCAGTGTTATGAATCAAGCAAAAACGTCGCTGGCGGAAGTTAATGCGGGGGCCGTTGTCAAGCTGAACCTGTATGTGACATCGGAATCAGTCGCGGCTGAAGCCATGAAAGCCTTGCCGCAGTATTTCCCGGAGAACCAGCCTGCCGTGTCGCTGGTGGTGACAAAATTACCATCGCCGACGGTCGATGTCGGGGCGGACTTTGTTTCGGTTGTTGCTGACAAGGATCAGCCTGTGGTGGCTCGCTCATCACGAATGGGCGAACTTCCCAGCGGTTCCCGGATCTACGTGTCCGGTCAAGCAGAGCAGGACATGTCTCTGGCCGTTGCGACCCGCGAAACTCTGGAGAGTCTTCGCAAAACCCTGGTGTTCCTCGGCCGCAGCGATGCCGACATCGTGCAGTTGAAGGCGTTTATCCAGCCCATGCAGGATTGGAAGATTGTTCAGGCGGAAGTCGATGCCTTCTATGCCGGACAGCCTGCAGTGCCGCTGATTCTGGTCGAATGGAAGTCGGGCGCGACCGTGCCGATTGAAATTGAATTGATCGCAGCAGGAGGCAATCCGCCTGCAGACGCGCCGTCGATGGAGTATCTGACGCCTCCGGGAATGACGACGCCGACGGTTTACTGTCGAGTGTGCCGGATCAATCATCCGGGAACTATCTACGTCTCCGGTCTGTACTCAGAACATGATCGCACAAAGCATCCTGACACAGCCGTGAATGGCGATCTGGAAGTCGAAAGCGTATTCGCTCAACTGAAAGATGTGCTGTCGAAGGCGAACAGCGATTTTGAACATCTGGCGAAGGCGACCTACTATGTGTCTTCCGATGCCGCCAGTGCCAGCCTGAACAAGCTACGTCCTGGCTATTACAACCCCCAACGCCCTCCAGCCGCCTCGAAAGCTGCGGTCGATTCTGTCGGCGTCCCTGGCCTTGGGTTGACGATGGACATGATCGCTGTGCCAAATACGAAGCCGTAACCGGACAGCGCGATATTGCCCTTAGCAATTCCTGCGTTTCTGTAGGGTGTGACAAGTGAGCGCCAGCGAACGCAGGCTCACCGTTT
>CAIJTV010000451.1:0-4473 GCA_903823635.1 uncultured Planctomycetaceae bacterium | reverse complement strand
TGTTTGCGAGTGCTGCCGCCTGAAGAGTGCTGAATGGGTCTTCAACGGTACCTGTACCCGGGCCGGTTGCATTGGGATCAATATGGGTCAGGAAGTAGGGCAGTGCGCTGCCCGTATCCAGAATCCCGTCACAGTCGATATCTTCGCCGGCATCCAGCAGCCCGTTGTTATTGAAGTCTTCGCCATTGTTGACAAGTGCTTCCAGCGTGACCGTCGTATCGATGTTTTCGTGGACTCGGTTGTGACGATAAACTGGATCCTGGAGGCGTTCACGCACGGAAGAGTGCGGTCGCAGAATTCTTCGATCCTTGTAGTTTGGAATCTCGTACTGCAATGCCGTCCAGATGTTCGTGCCAAACGTGTCGTCTGATGTCAGGCGTGTGTTGACGGTAAGGTTCTGAGTGATCAGAGCTTCCCATCGAGCTTGAAACCCAACAGTGTCGCCACCGTTATTGTTGGTCAGGTAGTAGGCTCCGCCGTAGAGGTTCTGACCATACTGACCAAGCAACGGGATTGGTCCGCCAGTTTCAAGGTCGAATCCAGAGTAGGCATTTGAAGCAACCTGCTGACGCTGGTTAAATGCGTTGTTGCCCTGCAATTGCAGACCCGCGAGCAGCGTGTTACTCAGAATGGATGTGTCGTCACCCAACATGAAGTAACCGTTTGCACGGAAGTCGACATAGCGACCGAGTGATTCAAAACCCAGCGTTCCCCGGTACCACTCGTTGTAGCCGTATCCTTTGTCGTAATCGAGGAAGGCATTTACCCCGAAAATGCGGTTGTAGGCGTCATCGTAGCGACGGTACACAAGCCCGCCATTCGCGACTGGCAACCCGTCGAATGTTACCGATGCGGACAGATCCGTGATCAGCACATTCGTGTTAGGAATGATGTGATACGGCAATCGAGCATTCACTCGCTGATAGCCATTGTTGAATCCGATTCCGTCATCGGTGTTCGTTTCGAACATGACGATGGGGCCGAATGGCTGAACCGGCTGATAGAAGACGTTTGGCACGGCTTCCGTCACGGCAAACGAACGCTCAAAGTAGGGAGCGTAGTTGCCGGGCTGTGGATACACCTCGGCTGAAGCCGGCGGCTCATTCATTGTTGCCACACCATCTGATCCAACGGGATCCGGTGTCGGGGCCGGAGCAGTTGCTCCGTCCTGTGGCTTAAACGCTGCCATCCGGACAACACCGGGTTCATCTCCGACGGAGATACTGGCGGCTGTTATCAGAGCAACGCTGCTGATGATCAGAGAAGCCGTGGCAAAGATTCGTGTGGGTTTCATCGATTGTTCCGATCGAGCCGTACAGAGAATGTGTGCCGGATGCGCCGGCAGTGACGGTTACTCATATCGATCGGCGGTTCAAACCTGTTCTGTTGAGTTAAAATGTAAGGGATGTGCGGATGATTCTGGATTTGACACTTCTGCCGAAAGCGCCGGTCGTGACGCTGATGAAGTATTTTGGAGGGCTGGACGAGCAAGTCTTGCGGCCAATGACCTGGATAGTGCTATCGCTGCCGGATTTCGAGGTGGTCGTCGGTCGCGGAGGCGTTTTCTGCTCCATGGACTCTGGGCGGAGCTGTGGCTTCTGCGGCCTTTTTTTGAGTAACCCGAAGACTCCGAATCTGCAGAAACTGCCGGACGGTTGATATGCTGTCGTTGAGTGACAGGTGTCGACCTCTATACTCCAAGGCCACGAAGATTATCAACTCTTCCCGAACCCCTCTTTCCGCTACGGCGACCCACATGGCTCGAATCGCGATTCTCGGTGCAACCGGCTACACGGCTCTTGAACTCCTGAAGATCCTCGCCCGTCATCCTCAGGCGGAAGTTGTTGCTGCGACGACTCGCCAGGAGAACAAACCCCTTTTGAGCGAAGTTCACCCGTCGCTAACAGGGCTCTTCAATTTGCGATGCGAAAACCTTTCGGCAGAACAGGCCGGAAAGCTGTGCGACATTGCGTTCTGCTGTCTGCCGCACACGGCGAGTATGGAGGCGATCCCGCAGTTGCTTGAGGCCGGCTGTCGCGTGGTTGATCTCAGTGCGGACTATCGGCTCAGAGATCCGGGCGTTTATGAAACCTGGTACGAGCATGTTCACACAGACCCGACGCGTCTGAGCACCGCTGTCTATGGCTTGCCGGAGATTTATGCCGATCGTATTCCGAATGCGGAGCTGGTTGCGAATCCTGGTTGCTATACCAGCACGTCCATTCTGGCTCTGGCTCCGCTGCTTCAGGCAAAAGTGATTGAACCCACCGGAATCATTATCGATGCAAAGAGCGGCATCAGCGGTGCGGGGCGGACGCCCAAACTGTCCAACCTGTTCTCAGAGTGCAACGAGTCTGTGACCGCGTACAGCATTGGCAAGCATCGACATACGCCAGAGATTGAACAGGTTCTCACGGATGTCTGTGGTGCCGGCGTTCAGGTTGCCTTCAATCCTCATCTGATGCCGATGGATCGAGGAATCTTTTGTTCTATTTATCCTCGCTTGAAAGCGACCCAGACGCAGGCTCAGTTGCTGGAGATCTACCGCAGCTTCTATGCCGGGCAGCCATTTATTCGAATTGTTGACCATATCCCAAACACAAAAGACGTCTCGTATACGAACTTCTGTGACATCTCAGTCCGCTTCAATCGAGATCAGTTGGTGGTGTTTGCGGCGATCGACAATCTGATCAAAGGGGCCAGCGGAGTTGCCGTACAGAATATGAACATCATGCTGGGCCTGGATCAAAGAACCGGGATGCTATTGCCGAACTAAGGCGAGTGTTACGGCGTTAGCCGACCGGTTAGGGTTTTTGGTTTTCGGTTCTTGCACAAACGCATTATTCTAGAGTCTCCCATGAAAATCGCCCGCATCTTCGCGCATCGCGTTGACCTTCCGTTGCACGAGGGGACTTACAAGTGGTCTGGCGGTAAGTCTGTCTCTGTTTTTGACAGCACCGTCGTCGGGGTCGAAACAGATTGTGGTCTGATCGGTTACGGTGAAGTGTGTCCTTTGGGGCCGTTCTATCTGCCAGCTTATGCCGAAGGCGTGCGTGCCGGACTTAGGGAACTCGGTCCACATCTGATCGGTTTTGATCCGCGACAGCTTTCTGTCCTGAATCATCGCATGGATGCAGCTCTCAAGGGGCATCCTTACGTGAAAGCAGGAATCGATATCGCTTGTTGGGATATCCTTGGAAAGGCCACTGGACTGCCGGTGTGTGTCCTGATGGGCGGCCGTTTTGGCGAAAGTGTTCGACTTTACAGAGCGATCTCTCAGGAATCGGCCGAAGAGATGGCTCGCAAAGTCGCCGGATATCGAGCTGACGGCTACACCCGCTTTCAGCTCAAAGTTGGTGGTGATCCGGATACCGATATTGAACGGATCCACGCTGTTCGTTCGATGTTGCTCCCGTCGGATCGACTGGTTGCTGATGCAAATACCGGATGGACGCAGCACGAGGCCATGCGAGTTGTTCGTGCCGTTCGAAGTGTCGATGTCTATATCGAACAACCCTGCCTGACTTACGAAGAATGTCTCGCGGTCCGCAGAAACACAGACCATCCGTTCGTGCTTGATGAGAATGTCGACAGCCTCGAGATGTTGCTGCGAGCCAAAGCGGATCTTGCGATGGACGTTGTTAATCTGAAAATCAGCAAGCTCGGTGGACTGACGAAGACTAAACAGGTTCGTGACCTGTGTGTGTCGATGGGAATCGGAATGACGCTTGAAGACAGTTGGGGTGGCGACATCACAACTGCGGCCATCGCACATCTGGCTCACAGCACGCCTGAAGAATTCCGTTTCACCAGCACGGACTTCAATAGCTATGTCAGCGTCAGTAATGCCTCAGGTGCTCCCCAGCGCGTGAACGGGTATATGCAGGCAAGCACAAAGCCAGGGCTTGGGATAGAGCCGCGATTCGAGGTTCTCGGCCCGAGGATAGTTGACATCGCCTGAGCTGCATGTGCTTGAGGGGTCTGCTTTCGCGTGCTTCTGAAGAGTAGTGCAGCTTTGGAACACAGACGCTTCGTTGCTGAAGAACCTCTGGTCGCTTGTGCCGCAAGTCTTTAGACTTCAGCTCCTGCCTCGTAGTATGCACCGACCTCAAAGAAAGGTTACTCCATGCGATTTGCCACGCTTGCCAGTCTCATTTTGTCAGCAGTTGTCTCTGTCTCGCTGGGATTCGTGAACGCCGATGAAGCGGATGAACTGACATCGCGAGCCCAGGCTGTGAAATCTGAGGCAGCTCAATTGCTTGAGAACGGCCATAAGGATGAAGCCGAGAAGTTGTTTCAGGAGTCAAAGGAACTCATGGCTCGGGCGACGGAGCTATCAGGAAAGAAAGGTCCGAATCACCGACCAGAGAATCCGGATATTGCTCATCTGAAAGAGCGTTTAAGGGATCTTGGTGAAGCTCGGGAAAAAGCTGGGGCCAACAAGGCTCCGGAGCAGGAGATCCATGAATTGGA
>CAIJTV010000450.1:0-2465 GCA_903823635.1 uncultured Planctomycetaceae bacterium | reverse complement strand
TGCAGCCTTCTGCCGACCTCATCTCGGATCGGAAAATTGACCCAGCCCGGCAAGTTTGGGGGATCCAGCAACATTCCTCCGGGGATATCCATCGTGCCTGGCGTTGCGAGCCCCACGGCACTGATGTCCGCCAATTCCACGCCGGCCGCCAGCACTGCCTCTCGACCAGCCCGGACAATTTGCTCAACACCCTTCACTGGACCAAGAATCGCCTGAGTAGCCACACTGCTTGATGCCAAGGCATTCCCCTGGTCATCCACTACGCCAGCCTTGACGTTGGTTCCACCCAGATCAAGCCCAAGGAATAATCGGTTTGCCACAGTTCAGGATCCTTCACCGAGTTTCACTGCCAATCTAACCAGCAACTGCACTCCGAAACACAACATCGCTCCAGCCAGCATCCAGATCAGAGACGCCGCACTGAAAACTTTTCGATCCCGCCACTTCAGAACACGCCCCCAGATCGGTTCATGATAAACCGACACGGGATTCCCCAGCAGCGCGGCGCGAAGGTCTTCGCTGAACTCGGACATTTTCTGATATCGATCAGTCACGGAGCGTTGCAACGCTTTCATACAGATGGCGTTCAGCTCGGCAGGAATTTTCTTGAGTGGTGCAACTGCTCGAGGTTCACGGACTGGATCTTCCTGCAACTTCCGCTTGATCTCTTTGAAGTTCTTGCCGGACATGTAACTTTCACCGGTCAGAACTTCAAACAGAATGATCCCCATGTTGTAAATGTCTGTGCGTTCATCCACATCACCTGTTTCGACCGCCTGCTCAGGCGACATGTAGAACGGTGTCCCCTGAACGTCACCACGCCCGGTCAGCCGCCCGGACATTGCCTGCTGCCCGCTTCGGATCAGGCGATCGACGTCCTCGTCGTCCTCCATGTCCCAGACTTTGGCCAGTCCCCAGTCGAGCACCATGATCTCACCGTAGTCACCGATCATAATGTTGGCGGGCTTCATATCGCGATGAACCACCTTTTGATTATGAGCGAACGCGAGGCACTGGCTGCAGTGGATCAAAACGTTGAGCAGACTATCCAGGGGATACTTTTCGATGGTGGCTTTGTCGCCTTCGGAGATCTTGTCCAGGATATCGCTGAGATCGCGTCCCCGGAGTTTCTTCATCGTAAAGTAGGCATTGCCCTCGGAATCCCGGCTGAGTTCGTACACGGGAATCGTGGCCGGATGCGGTATCTGCGCAGTAACGCGGGCTTCCCGAAGAAACCGCTTCTGATAGGTCTCAAGATTCTGGAACTGTGGCTGGAGAGTCTTCATCACGACGGTCCGGCCGAGATTCTCGTCGACACAGGTGCGCAAGATCGCCTCACCGCCCTGCGTCAGGGGCTGAAAATCCCGATATCGCATAAAGCCGTTTTTGACGTGCTTTGGCAGGTCTCGGTCGGTATCCGACAGCGTAATGTTTTCGCTCACGCCAGTTTCCCTTTCAGCGACAAATCGTGAGGAAGCAAGGGCCCGTGACATCCCTGCGATCCAGCAGAAATGTAGCGGACCGGAACAATCTGCCACAGGGCAACCACAGAATTCCCTTCAATCGTTGCGACAAGACGCCACAAGACATATGCTCCGATACACATGTTCCTGCCCCACTTCCTGTCATCATGTCTCGATGATTCGAGCCTGTCACGCTGAGGATCTCGCATGGACGGCCCGTTCGTTCTGAATTTCCGACTTCCAATTGTCGCCGCCTTCCGTCATTTTTGCGGGCGTTTGGGGCGTTTCGGTCGACCGATGATCGTTCCCTTGGTCGTGGCCATGGCTCTGGCTTCCGGAGCCGCCGCCCGCGGAGAAGAGCGCTACCTTGACTTCATTGGGGGTCTCCGGGAGCGTCAGTTCTTTGACACCGCGATCGAATACATCGATTCCATCACTCAGCGATCCGACCTGCCACCGGAAATACGGGAAGTTCTGGACCTCGAACGGGGCATGACCCTCCAGCAAAAAGGGGCGGCATCACGCATCCCTGAAGACCGGGAGCTGGCGCTTTCGGAAGCGGAAACTTCGCTTCGCAAGTTTATTGGAGAACACGGCCAGCATGCACAAGCTGCTCTTGCAAATTCGATGTTGGGGGAATTGCTGTTTGAACGTGCTCGTTCGCTGATGTGGAAGGCTTCAGAAACCGAGGAAGCCGACAAAAAACTGGAGCTGCAGCAATCCGCCCGAACCCTCGTGGACCAGGCCAAGGCGATCTACCAGACGGCTCAGGATCAGTACAAAGCCATCTACGACGCGTTTCCAAAGTTTATTGACGAACAAAAGGAAGAGGAAGAATTTCAGCGCCGACTGGAAGCCGAAGCGAAGTACCTTCGTGCCTCGTTCAACCTTGTCCGCTGCACCTATGAACGAGGACAGACGTTTGATAAGGGAACCGAAGAACGCAAACAAACATTGATTCAAGCGGCGGAGCTTTTTGAAAAGATCCACACGAGCCGTCGA
>CAIJTV010000449.1:0-5891 GCA_903823635.1 uncultured Planctomycetaceae bacterium | reverse complement strand
CGCATCGCCACATGCGCTGCTGAACTTCCTGGAGCGGCCGAATTCTACGCATTGGCCCGTCGCAACAAGTGCCTGGTCACCTGCGGACATTCGAACTCCAGCTGGTCTGAAATGCAGACAGCGTTCAACGCGGGCATGAGACATGTGGATCACTTCTGGTGCGCGATGAGTTCTGTACCGTCGATGCGACAGCGGTTCAATGTCCCCATGCAGGCCAGTATGGCAGAGTTCGTATTGATGAATCCGGAGATGAGTACGGAAGTGATCGCTGATGGCTGTCACTTGGCTCCGGAACTTCTGGAGTTCGCCTATCGCTTGAAGGGCCCGAATCGACTTTGCCTTGTCACCGATTGCAACCGCGCGCTGGATAGGCCGCCGGGAGAATACCTCTTTGGGCACTCGACTGAAGGCACTAAATTTCACAGTGATGGTCGCGTGGGCTGGGCTCCGAATGGAAGTCTGGCCAGTTCCATCGTTGGTATGGACCACATGGTCCGACACATGAAAGCAAGCACATCGGCGAGTCTTCCCGATGTCATTCGAATGGCCAGTCTGACTCCCGCGGAACGAACAGGAATTGCTCGCCAGACGGGAAGCCTTGAAACAGGAAAACGAGCCGACCTGCTGATTCTCGACTCAAAGCTGGACGTGCAGAACGTTATTGTTCGAGGTCGACTAACTCTCTGAAATCTTCAGAACCGATAGTCCCACATCGATAGCTCGCGACTGAACATGGCTTCAATTTTCCTGCGGCAGTGAGCATCGATCAGTTCGGAATAGTGACGACGGTCCGTTCGATGCGCGGCCTTGGCCGTGGGCAATTGCAATGATTCTGGAAGTCCGATGGCCTGACGGATCTCTTCCAGGTCTGCACTCAGAGTTTCGTATCGCCCAACTCTGTTTACGCAGACAGTTCCCGTCGAATCCGTATAGAGTTCGATACCACGCTGAGTCAGCAAGTGAATTTCGGGGCCATCCAAAAACTCTGCCAGCGTTGGTCGCGGCTCCGACTTGTGGCACCAGAAATACAGTGAGATGACTCGATCAAACGGATTTCGCTCGAAGCAAAACTTGTAGTAGTCGTTCCAGGTCTCTTCGCCAATCAAGCCTCGCACTTCATGCGACGGCATATGGTTGTAGAACTTCTTTCTCCTGCCAAAAAAGATTGCTTGCGCCAGCTCAACAGGACTGTGTTGCCGCAGGGGAACTCGATAATTCTGCGGGCCGCGATAGCCGAGACCTCGGCGAATCGCTTCGTCGGGCGCGGAGATCGGCGTGATGATATCCTGCTCGCCGAGATACTTCGAAAGAGCAATCTCGATGCTGGTGCCAGCCGTTTTTGCGGTCTTCAGAAAGATGAATCGGTACTTATGCGAGACGATCATGGACGCATTCGGGGCATGGTAGTTCTTCAGGCCGCAGCAGAAATCGGTTGATGAGAGTCTACATACTCGCGGGTCCACGAATCATCCGTTTCGTAACCCAACTCGATCAACACATCGGGAAGTTCCGGCAACTCCTGAAGCAGCGATCGAATTCTGTCACGATGACAGGCCTCCCGCCAGCGAAGCACATTACTTTCATCTAGCTCGCGCAGGCCGTTGAGAGCTCGACCATCGAAACCGGCGGGGATATTCTGGTGAAAGTCACGGAACGGACGACTCAACTGACTCCGGGTGAGTTTTGCAAACTGTGATTCCACAAAGTCAGGTCCGCAAACAACATCTTCGTAACGAATCGACAACACATCATCTGCGTTCGAGGCCCACTTCCAATGACGATAGATGTGTCGCCATTGATTGGTCGTTACGAAATACTCGCTCGGCCTGGAAAAATGTACCGAGGTGAGAACCGCGCGAGGGTCGCGGTGCATCACAACGAACTGAACTTCCGCCGGATGTGACGAATAGAAATCACGAAGTTCCTGAATCAGAAAGATGTCTTTGGGCCGTTTCGTCATGACGCTGGCGTGTGTGCGTCGGCCGTACTTTGCGAATTCAAGAGCCCTTCGTTCACGACCAAATGTTTTGATCCCGGCAACACAGGATTCAATCATCAGTTGAAACAGAGTTGTCCCGCTGCGAGGAAACCCACAGATCACGATATGCTGACATAGAGGTACGGCGGGCAGCCTGCCAGCATCCTGCAGCTTTACCAGGGGTCGGATCCATGGTTGAATCAGTGTCTTGGGAAACTGAAACGTCGGTGTGTACCGACTGATCGATTCCGGAGGAAGCTCTGGACGAACCATCGATCGTCCCTTCATCGCAACGGAATCCGAACCTCAGAAATCAGACTCCCAAGGCCACGGAGATTTGCATTAGCGACCTCGCCGGATGAAGGCACTGACAGCAGGTCCGCGATTCGAAATCCTGACGTGACCGGACTGTTTGGTGAAAGACATCGCTCAACGACAATGCGTGAGCATCGATCAGCTTCTGAAAATGACTTTGCAGACGCCGATAAAGGACGCCCATGTAACCAGTCACTGCTGGCTGTCACCATTGATGAACGGATCAAACGCTGGATATTAGAAGAGATTCGTCCCGGTGAGGTCGGTTCCAGTTCGAGCAATCCAA
The DNA here is from genome assembly GCA_903823635.1 of uncultured Planctomycetaceae bacterium. GTDB lineage: Bacteria > Planctomycetota > Planctomycetia > Planctomycetales > Planctomycetaceae > SXXK01. Next base: position 3,312 of record CAIJTV010000449.1, on the reverse strand, counting down.
CCTGGGCTCCTGCGGTCAGAGCTTCGTAGATCATGGACATGCTGTCACAGGTCACCCAAACGGTCCCGGTACGCTCAAGCTGATCGGGAAGCCATTCAGCGGACGTATTCTCGGGAGTCATCAGCCGAACATCAGGGCACATTGCCTGCATGTGCTTCAGAAAGCTCACCGGGGTACGTTCAGAGGCAGCAATCGTCCACTGAAGCCGAGTGCTCGCGATAAGGTTTTGAATCTGCTGAGCAATACTCTCATCGGACCAGCGAAAATGCTTTGAAAGACCGCCTATCAGAATAAGACCGTGGTCTGCAATCTGCTTATCTGACGGGCGAATTCGATTGAGCGCACCTTCTGTGCGAACGACATTGCCTGACTGAAAACGAAGCGTATCGTGTTCAGGAATCAGGCAGAGATCAAACAAGGCGACCGGAAGACTGGGCTTCATGATGACAACCGTGCGGCCCCCGTATCTTCGACTGCAGGCCAGCAACGGCAGATGCGTCGAGTGTCCCGCACCAATCAACAAATCTGGCGCGGGAAATGAGGCCACATGCAGCAGGCGACTCGGAAGGAAACTCCGGAGACCCTTCATGTCATCGTGGACAAAAACGTCGAAAACTTCGACGCTGCGGATCCGCTCGAGAGCTTCTGACAAGCCCCTGACCTGGTTCTCGTGCCCAGGTCGGCCGTCAAGAAATCTCCAGATCACAGTCGTGCGTTCGCGAGTCATGACGACGTCCTGCTTCAGGCGGCTCGACGGAGAGTAGTTTCCATCTGGAGCAATCGGGAATAGTCGGGAGTTGTTTTCAGAAGATCTTCGTGACGGCCAATCGCCGAGATTCGACCTCGATCCAGTACAACGACACGATCAATCAGATCAAGAAACGTCTGATTGATCACGTGTGTGATAATGAACGTTGTTCGGCCTCGACTGAATTCTCGAAGTGCCTTGTAGATCAGGTTTTCACTCTCCGCATCAATAGCAGATGTGGCTTCATCGAGAATGAGTATTGATGGATTGCGAAGGATGGCTCGCGCCAGAGAAATTCTCTGTTTCTGACCACCAGACAATCGCTGGCCTTTTGCGCCAACTCGTGTATTCATGCCTTCGGGCAGAGTCAAAATGAACTCTGCGGCGTGAGACATACGGATTGCCTCTTCGACCATATGCGCATCTGCATCCGGGTTTCCGTAGAGGATATTGTTGTAGACCGTGTCATCAAACAGCATCGTATCCTGCGTGACAATCCCGATCTGGTTTCGCAGATCCATGGAGGTAACACAGGCGATATCGACACCATCGACCTTGACGGCGCCATCGGTGGGATCCATCAGCCGTGGAATTAAGCTTGTCAGCGTCGACTTGCCGGACCCGTTTCCTCCCACGATCGCGACGACTTCTCCAAAATTCACTTTCAGGCTGATGTCGTGCAACGACAGCGGATGAGAATTCGCGCTTCCAGTAGACTGGTACCGGAAAGACACATTTTCGAACTCAATGGACTCGCAATGACGTGGAAGTACAACTGGCGCCTCAGGTTCCGGGACCATAGTCTTCAAGTCGATGACTTCGAACACTCGATCAGCGGCCGACATTGATCGTCGCATGATCGGCAGAATCCCTGACAGCTTTCTCACCGGATCCAGTACGCCAGCAAGCAATGCATATAAAGTCGCCAACTCGGCCATTTCCAGAGGTCGAGCCGCCAGTTTAATGCCAGCAATTTGATCCGTCCTGTTCAGAACCATGTAGGCTCCGGGAATTAGGATCGAAATGAATGCGATGATTCCCAGCAGTTCAGTAGCTGGACGCACCAGCGCAGTGACACGAACCAGTTTCTGAGATCGGTTGTAGTATTCCGTGTTGGCATCCACCAATTGCTGCTGGTGACGATCCTGACGGCCAAACGCCAGAACAATTCTTACGGCATCCAGCGTCTCTGAAATGCAATGATAAATGCTGGACATCGTTTCGAGCGTCTGTCGCGAGGACTTTCGCAGGGCTTTGCCGGATCGGCTGAAAAGCAGTCCAATCAAAGGCAGCACAAGAATACCAACAGCCGTCAGTCTCCAATTAATATAGAGGGCCACAATGATGCACAGGACGGCCTTCAGTGGTTCACGAACCAGATCAGCCCCAAACAGACGAAGGCCCAGCCCCATTTCGCCCACGTCATTCGTCAGCCGCGACGTAAGGTTTGATGTACCAATTCCAGCCAGTGACTGACAATCCAGCTTCAGTGCGTTTCGAAAGACATCCGCACGAATATCGTTGGAAGCCGCATTGACCAGGCTTCCCACCAGGATTTCCTGGAAGTAAATGAAGATGCCCTTTACAACCGTGGCAGAAACCACGAGCCCCAGAATCAAAAGGATCGTCTTGAACTTATCCTCAGGAACGTAAGGCAGGATCACATCTTTTGTGACCTGACGAGTCAGCAGAACCTGAGAGGCATCATTGATTTTTCTCTGCACGCGAGCATGCTCGGCGACGTCAGAATCCTTCACAGCATCCAGATTCTGCTGATAACCCTGAATCTCAGTCTTCAGTTCGGAGATCTCCCGATCCACATTGGCATGCAGGCTGTCGCCTTCGAAAAGCACGCGGACAATTGGAAACGTGATGGAGAGATTCAGTGACCAGAACGCCGAAACCAGCAACGCACATACGACGGAAAGAACAATTTTCTTTCGGTAGGGCCACGCATAGGTTCCGAGACGAATGAGCTGCTGCATATGAAATACTTCTTATCGACGTTGACGGCTACCCTTGTCTGTACACACTTCAACCGGCATCTGCACTAAGCAGCACGTCTCACGGCCTTCACGTGCCACCCAAAGGTTGCCAATTCGCTGGACTTCCGCTGGTTTCTGGGACCATCCATCGCGGCCAGCAAACGGATACTCATGCGAGCCGCCCAGAGGCACACAAAACTGAGTGGATCAAGCGGAATCCCACTGTATCTGCGACGAACCGATCCGATGCGGCCCATTTCCTGATCCATCAGATCAAAGTAGCCGCCGTTGGCTTCCATCGTGACGATTTCGAAGCCCTCGGACTCAATGTGCTTGTTGTAAAAGTACTCGGAGAAGCCGGTTGCGTAATGATAAGGAGCAAAATGCGTCCAACTGCAGAACGGTGCCGTGATGATCAACGTGCCACCAGGCTTTACCATCCGAGTTAGTTTCTGAATTGCGCGGACGGGGTCAACCACATGCTCAAGGACCTCCGTACACATTACGCAGTCGAACAGCTCGTCTTCAGGGATGTCGTACAGATCACACACGAAATCCAGTTGATGAAAGTCGAACGCT